>NZ_JBNHHB010000033.1:0-54668 GCF_059091905.1 Arthrobacter sp. Dra40 | reverse complement strand
AATATGAGATCGGCATCATTCTCCAGATGGGCTTCCCCGGCTACTTCCTGGTGGTGGCCGACTTCATCAACTGGTCCAAGGACCACGGCATCCGGGTTGGGCCGGGCCGCGGTTCCGGTGCCGGCTCGATGGTGGCCTACGCAATGCGCATCACCGACCTGAACCCGCTCAAGCACGGTCTGATCTTCGAACGCTTCCTGAACCCGGACCGCGTCTCCATGCCTGACTTCGACGTGGACTTCGATGACCGGCGCCGCCCGGAAGTGATCAAGTACGTCACCGAGAAGTATGGTGACGACCGCGTGGCCATGATCGTCACCTACGGCACCATCAAGGCCAAGCAGGCGTTGAAGGACTCCTCCCGCGTGATGGGCTATCCGTTCTCCACCGGCGAGCGGCTGACCAAGGCCATGCCGCCGGATGTCATGGGCAAGGGCCTGACGCTGAAGGAAGTGCACGATCCCACTGCCAAGCGCTACGGCGAGGCCGAGGAGATGCGCGAACTGCTCAAGTCCGACCCGGATTCCGCTAAGGTCTTCGAAACCGCGCTGGGTCTGGAAGGGCTGAAGCGCCAGTGGGGTGTGCACGCCGCCGGCGTGATCATGTCCTCGGATCCGCTGATCGACATCATCCCGATCATGCGCCGGGAGCAGGACGGCCAGGTCATTACGCAGTTCGACTATCCCACCTGTGAAGGCCTGGGCCTGATCAAGATGGACTTCCTCGGTCTGCGCAACCTGACGATCATCACGGACGCCATCGAGAACATCAAGATGAACCAGGACGTGGACCTGGATCTTGAAACGCTGGACCTGGACGACCGCGGTTCCTACGAGCTGCTCGCCCGCGGCGACACCCTGGGCGTCTTTCAGCTTGACGGCGGCCCGATGCGGTCGTTGCTGAAGATGATGCGGCCGGACAACTTCGAAGACATCTCCGCCGTGATCGCCCTGTACCGGCCGGGTCCGATGGGCGCCAACTCGCACACCAACTACGCCCTGCGCAAGACCGGGCTCCAGGAGATCACCCCGATCCACCCGGAGCTGGAAGAACCGCTGCGGGACATTCTGGACACCACCTACGGCCTGATCGTGTATCAGGAGCAGGTGATGGCGATCGCGCAGAAGGTGGCCGGCTTCTCGCTGGGCCAAGCGGACATTCTGCGCCGCGCGATGGGCAAGAAGAAGAAGTCCGAGCTGGACAAGCAGTATGCCGGCTTCCACCAGGGCATGGTGGACCGCGGCTACTCCGAGGCTGCCATCAAGGCGCTGTGGGACATCCTGCTGCCGTTCTCCGACTACGCGTTCAACAAGGCGCACTCGGCCGCCTACGGCCTGGTCTCCTACTGGACCGCCTACCTGAAGGCGCACTATCCGGCCGAATACATGGCCGCGCTGCTCACCTCGGTGGGGGACGACAAGGACAAACTGGCGCTGTACCTGAACGAATGCCGCCACATGGGCATCACCGTCCTGCCGCCGGATGTGAACGAATCGGCGCTGAACTTCACTCCGGTGGGCAAGGACATCCGCTTCGGCATGGGCGCCATCCGAAACGTCGGTGCCAACGTGGTGCACGCCATGGTGGGCTCACGTGACGAGAAAGGCAACTTCGCCAGCTTCAGCGACTTCCTGCAGAAGGTGCCGGCGGTGGTCTGCAACAAGCGCACCATCGAGTCGCTGGTCAAGGCCGGCGCCTTTGACTCGCTGGGCCATCCGCGGCGCGCGCTGGCAATGATCCACGAAGAAGCGGTGGATTCGGTCATCGTGCTCAAGCGCAACGAGGCCGCCAACCAGTTCGATCTGTTCAGCGCGTTCGACGACGGCGGCGAAACCGCCGGGGGACTCGCGGTTGATGTGCCGGACCTGCCCGAGTGGGACAAGAAGGACAAGCTCGCGTTCGAGCGCGACATGCTGGGCCTGTATGTCTCCGACCACCCGCTGCAGGGCCTGGACGGGATCCTGAGCCAGCATGCAGACATGTCGATCACCTCGCTGATCGGCGAGGACGGCCCGCCGGACGGACAGATCATCACCATTGCGGGCATGATCACGTCGCTGCAGCGCCGGATCGCCAAGAACAGCGGCAACGCCTATGCCCGCGCCGAAGTCGAGGACCTCGGCGGCTCCATGGAGGTCATGTTCTTCGGCCAGGCCTACGCGCCGATCGCGACCGTGCTGGCCGAAGACCTGATCGTGGTGGTCCGGGGCCGGCTGCAGCGCCGCGACGACGGGGCAGTCACCCTGAACGCGCAGGAGCTGACCGTGCCAGACCTCAGCGACGGGCACTCCGGTCCGGTGGTGATTTCGATGGCGAGCTTCAAGGCGACCGAGTCGGTGGTCACCGCACTGGGGGACGTGCTGCGCACGCATCCCGGCACCACCGAGGTGCAGGTGCGGCTGAACAGCTCCCGCAAGGTCGAGGTGATGAAGCTGGGGGTGGACTTGCGGGTCAATCCGAACCCCTCGCTGTTCGGCGACCTCAAGGTGCTGTTGGGGCCGGCCTGCCTCGACGCCTGACCAGGCGGGGGCGAGGGGTCAGTAGAATGGGTGGGTGACTTCTGCAGCCAACACCTTTAGCGATTTCCCCACCCTGGACCTGCGCGGCCGCAGCCTCGGCACCGCCGAACTGAAAGCCGCCATGCCACGCGCGGACTCCACGTTCGACGCCGCCACCGGCGCCGTCGAGGAGATCATCGGCAAGGTGCGTACGCACGGGTTCGCCGCCTTGGCCGAGCTCGCACGCAGGTTCGACGGCGTGGAGCAGCTCCATCCGCGCGTGCCGGCAGCGGCGCTGGACGAGGCCCTGGACCAGCTGGACCCGCAGGTCCGTGCCGCCCTCGAGGAGTCCATCGCGCGTGCCCGGCGGTTCGCCGAGGCGCAGAAGCCGGGGGACACCGACGTCGAAATCGGTGACGGGGCAGTGGTGACGCACAAATGGATCCCGGTGAACCGCGTGGGGCTGTACGTTCCGGGCGGACTGGCCGTGTATCCCTCCTCCGTGGTCATGAACGTGGTGCCGGCACAGGCAGCGGGCGTGGCTTCCATCGCGCTGGCCTCGCCGCCGCAAAAGGACTTCGGTTCGCTGCCGCACCCCACCATCCTTGCCGCCGCCAAGCTGCTGGGGATCGATGAGGTCTACGCCATCGGCGGCGCGCAGGCGGTTGCCGCATTCGCCTACGGTGTGCCCGCGAACGGGCACGGCCCGGCATTGGAACCCGTGGACGTTGTCACCGGGCCCGGCAATGTTTTCGTCGCCACCGCCAAGCGGCTGGTCAAGAGCGTGGTGGGCATCGACGCGGAAGCGGGCACCACCGAGATAGCCATCCTGGCCGACGAGACCGCCAATCCGGCCTTCGTGGCCGCCGACCTGATCAGCCAGGCCGAGCACGACCCGCATGCCGCCTCCGTCCTGATCACCGCGTCCGAGGAGCTGGCGCAGGCCGTGCGTGCGGAGCTCGGCCGGCAGATCGCCGGGACGAAGCATTCCGAGCGTGTTCGCCAAGCGCTGTCCGGGCCGCAGTCGGGCACCATCCTGGTGGACGGGCTGGAACACGGCATTGCCGTCTGCGACGCCTACGCCGCCGAGCACCTGGAGATCCAGACCGCCGACGCAGCCGCGGTAGCCGCCCGGATCCGCAACGCCGGCGCGATCTTCGTGGGGGACTACAGCCCGGTGAGCCTGGGCGACTACTGCGCCGGCTCCAACCATGTGCTGCCCACCAGCGGCACCGCCACCTTCGCCAGCGGCCTTAATGTGACCACCTTCCTGCGTGCGGTCCAGGTGATCAACTACGGAAGCAGCGCGCTGCGGGAGGTCAGCGGCCACATCGACGCGCTGTCCCGGGCCGAAGACCTCCCGGCGCATGGCGACGCCGTAGCCGTCCGGTTCGCCTGAGCGGGCAAACCCCAACATGTAGTAATAACAATCTTGTAATTCACCTAGATATAGTTCTAGGATGAATTTGTTGGTGTTCCCTCTGGAAGGAGTGTTGCGTGTATTGTCCGTTCTGCCGCAACTCCGATTCCCGCGTGGTGGACAGCCGACTGACCGATGACGGCTCGGCGATCCGTCGGCGCCGGCAGTGTCCGGCCTGCGGGCGCAGGTTCACCACGGTGGAGACCACCAGCCTCAGTGTGATCAAGCGCTCCGGCGTCAGCGAGCCGTTTAGCCGCACCAAGGTGGTCAACGGCGTGCGTAAGGCCTGCCAAGGCCGGCCGGTGACGGAAGACGACCTGGCCATGCTGGCGCAGGAAGTCGAAGAATCGGTCCGTGCCAGCGGCGCGGCGGAAATCGATGCTCATGAAGTGGGGCTGGCGATTCTCGGTCCGCTGAAGAAGCTGGACCTGATCGCCTTCCTGCGGTTCGCCAGCGTGTACCAGGGCTACGAGTCGCTGGAGGATTTCGAATCCGCCATCGACCAGCTGCGCCGCGATGCGCAAAAAAACGGCCAGCAGGGGCCGGAAGGCCGGCAACGGCCGCTCACCGCGAAATAGCGCACACAGACCCCGGTGGCGGCTGCGGAGGGGAAGCCGAGGCCGCCACCGGCACCAACTGTTTTACTTGGCGAAACCGAAGTGTATGGCCGACTGCAGCGCTGCCCCGACGATGCCCGCGTTGTTGCGCAGCTGGGCCGGGATGATCGGCGTGGCCAGCTGAAGCAGGGGCAGAAAGTCCTCGCTCCGTTTCGAAATGCCGCCGCCGATGATGAACAGCTCCGGCGAGAACAAGAACTCCACGTGTGAAAAGTAGCGCTGCAGGCGCTTCGCATACGCCTCCCAGGCCAGACCGTCGCGTTCGCGTGCCGCGGCGGAGGCCTTGGACTCGGCGTCATGCCCGTCCAGCTCCAGATGCCCCAATTCGGCGTTAGGCACCAGCGTGCCGTTGAAGATGAACGCGGACCCGATTCCGGTGCCCAACGTGATGACCAGCAGGGTGCCCTTCACACCGGACCCGGCACCGTAACGGGCCTCGGCCAGTCCGGCCGCGTCCGCGTCGTTGATGACCTGGACGGGACGGGACATCTTGGCGGTAAGCAGCGAGTCGACGTCGGTGCCGATCCAACTGGGGTCAACGTTGGCTGCCGACCGGGCGACGCCGTGGCGGATGATGGCCGGGAAGGTGACGCCCACCGGGCGGTCGGGCCCCGGGCCCTCCGGGCGCGCGCAGAGTTCGGTGACGATGCGCGCGACGACGTCGGCCACGGCGTCCGGTGTGGACGGGCGGGGGGTGTCGTAACGGATGCGATCGCCGACCAGGTTTCCCTTTTTGAGGTCAACGATGCCGCCCTTGATACCGGTTCCGCCGATATCGATCCCGATCGCCGAGCGGGCTGCCCGTTTGGCTGCCTTGCCGTCCTTGCCGTCCTTGCCGTCCTTGGTCGCCATGCCACCTCCGTGTGCGCTTGTATCCGGCGTGTGGCGCCAGACTATCGGTAGCCTACCCGCTGCACCCGACGGTGTCGGACTAGGGCAGGGTCAGGATCTCCGCGCCGGAGTCGGTGACCACCAGGGTGTGCTCGAACTGGGCGGTCCGTTTGCGGTCCTTGGTGACAACCGTCCAGTTGTCGTCCCACATCTCCCATTCGATGGTGCCCAACGTCAGCATCGGCTCGATGGTGAAGACCATGCCCGGCTCGATCACCCTGCTGTAGGCAGGTGCGGCGTCGTAATGCGGGATGATCAGCCCGGTGTGGAACGCTTCGCCGACGCCGTGGCCGGTGAAATCGCGGACCACGCCGTAGCCGAAACGCTTGGCGTAGGACTCGATGGTCCGCCCGATGACGTTGATTTCGCGGCCCGGCGCAACCGCCTTGATGCCGCGGCGCAGTGACTCCTGCGTGCGCTCGACCAGCAGCCGCGACTCCTCGTCGACGTCGCCGACCAGGAAGGTGTGGTTGGTATCCCCGTGGACGCCGTCCACGTAGGCGGTGATGTCGATGTTGATGATGTCGCCGTCCTGCACCACGGTGGTATCCGGGATCCCGTGGCAAATCACCTCATTGATGGAGGAGCAGATCGACTTCGGGAAACCGCGGTAGCCCAGGCAGGACGGATACGCCCGGTGGTCCAGCAAGAACTCATGCCCGATCCGGTCCAAGTGGTCGGTGGTGACACCCGGTTCGATGTGCTTGCCGACCTCCACGATGGCCTGTGCAGCGATCCGTCCGGCGGTGCGGATTTTCTCGATGGTCTCCGGTGCCTTGACCTCGGAACCGGTGAACTTGGCCGGGGCCGGTTTCCACGCGTACTCGGGCCGTTGGATCGAAGCGGGGACCGGCAAAGTGGGGCTAACGGTGCCTTGAACGAGGGCTCCGACGGGTGCTGTTGCTGCGTTGTGGGGCATAGTATCGATCATATAGGTGCTGCAGCGGTGCCCGGGCGGTTCAGACGCCGGCAGACGGCTACCCTGCAACGGCGCCGTCAACTTAAGGAGGCCGGCATGGCGGATTTTTGGTACAACGTCGTCACCCATCAGGTGGAAGTGGGCGCCCAGTCGGACTGGACCCAACTGATCGGCCCGTACGCGACCCGCGAAGAAGCCGAGCACGCGTTGGAAAAGGTGCAGCAGCGCAACGAGGCGTGGGACGCCGAGGACGACGACTGACCGCACCGGGCGTTCCCACCCGGGGCTAGCGGGTGAGCACCCCCGGGCTAGAAGGAGTGCTCCGGGCCGGGGAACGCGCCGTCCTGGACGTCGGAGCGGAAGGCGGCAGCGGCGTCGGAAATAATGCTGCGCACGTCCGCATACTGCTTCACGAACCTGGCCATCTTGCCGCCGCGCAGGCCAACCATGTCCTGCCAGACAAGCACCTGCCCGGTGGTTGACGGACCGGCACCGATCCCGATCGTGGGTACGTGCAGGGCCTGGTCCACCTTGGCAGCAGCCTCGGCCGGGACCATCTCCATCAGCACCGCAAACGCCCCGGCCGCTTCCAGCGCCAGCGCATCGTCGATCAGACGCCCGGCGTCGTCGCCGCGGCCCTGCACCCGGTAGCCGCCCAGTGCATGCTCGCTCTGCGGCGTGAAGCCGATGTGTGCCATTACCGGAACGCCGGCCTGTACCAGGGCCCGGACGGTGTCCGCATAGTACGCGCCGCCCTCCATCTTCACCGCGTGCACGCCCGTTTCCTTCAGGAAGCGCACGCCGGTCTCCACCGCCTGCTCCGGCGAGACCTCATAGCTGCCGAAGGGCAGGTCGGCAACGACGAAGGCACTCCGGGCCGAACGGGCGACCGCCCGGCAGAGCGGCAGCATTTCGTCCACCGTGATCGGCAGCGACGTCTCGTTGCCCAGCACGTTGTTGGACGCCGAGTCACCGATCAACAGCACCTCGATCCCGGCCGCATCGAAAATCTCTGCGGTGTACTGGTCGTAGGCCGTCAGCATGGCGAAGCGGCGGCCCTCGTCCTTGGCCTGCTGGAGGTGGTGGACGCGGGTGCGGCGGGCCGGGCGCGACGCCGAAGCCGCCGCGGACGTGCCGTAGGGAGCCGGCTGCTCTGCGCCGGAAGGCTGTGAAGTGGGCATGTGGTAGAGCCTAATCCTCAGACGTCTGCTTGCTCCACTTGTGCCCGCCGCGTTACCGGGCGGATACTTCGGCGGTGCTGCCAGTAGGCTAAGGGGAAGTACAAGGCAGGCTCTGGCAAGCGGCTTCAGAGGCCGGGCGCGGACATAGTGAAAGGCAGCCCATGGACCGTCAGCAGGAATTCGTCCTCCGTACCATCGAAGAGCGCGACGTACGGTTTGTCCGGCTCTGGTTCACGGACATCGTCGGGTCGCTGAAGTCCGTGGCGCTGGCTCCTGCTGAGGTGGAAGGCGCCTTCGAGGAAGGGCTCGGCTTCGACGGTTCCTCAATCGAGGGCCTGGCCCGGGTCTTTGAGTCGGACATGCTGGTCCAGCCGGATCCCACCACGTTCCAGATCCTGCCGTGGCGGGGTGAAGCGGAGCAGACCTCGCGGATGTTCTGCGATGTGCTCACGCCCGACGGCGAGCCCTCCAGCGCCGATCCGCGCAACGTGCTGAAACGGACGCTGAGCAAGGCGGCGGAGATGGGCTTCACCTGCTACACGCATCCGGAAATCGAGTTCTATCTGCTCAAGTCCGACGAACTGGGCCCGGACGGGATTCCGGTGCCCGTGGACCGGGCAGGCTACTTCGACCATGTGCCGGGCGGCGTGGCGCAGGACTTCCGCCGCACGGCCGTGACCATGCTGGAAAACGTAGGCATCTCGGTGGAGTTCAGCCATCATGAGGACGGTCCCGGGCAGAACGAAATCGACCTCCGCTACGCCGATGCCCTGCAGACCGCGGACAACATCATGACCTTCCGCACGGTGGTCAAGGAAGTGGCGTTGATGGAGGGCATCTATGCCACCTTCATGCCGAAGCCTTTCTCCGAGCACCCCGGCTCCGGCATGCACACCCACTTCTCATTGTTCGAGGGCGACTCCAACGCGTTCTTTGAAGCAGGCGCCGAATTCCAGCTATCCAAAACGGCCCGCCAGTTCATGGCCGGGATCCTGCACCACGCCCCGGAATTCACCGCCGTCACCAACCAGTTCGTCAACTCCTACAAGCGGCTCTGGGGCGGGGGAGAGGCCCCCAGCTACATCTCCTGGGGCCACAACAACCGTTCCGCGCTGCTGCGGGTTCCGCTGTACAAGCCGAACAAGGGCCAGTCGGCCCGCGTCGAATACCGCGGCATTGACTCGGCGGCCAACCCGTACCTGTCCTACGCGGTGCTGCTCGGGGCAGGCCTGAAGGGGATCGAGGAGGGCTACGAGCTGCCGCCGGCGGCCGAGGACGACGTCTGGAGCCTGAGCACCGCCGAGCGGCGGGCCCTGGGCCTGGATCCGCTGCCGTCCAGCCTGCACGACGCCATCCGGGCGATGGAAGAGTCCGAGCTGGTCGCCGGCATCCTGGGCGAGCAGGTCTACGAGATCTTCCTGCGGAACAAGCGGGCCGAATGGCACGACTACCGGCTGCAGGTGACCCCGCACGAGTTGAAGCGCAACATCGGAATCCTCTAGGACGAAAGAAAGTGCTCACCACCCGGCGTTTGATCGCCCGAGGCTTCCACGACCTGGAGCGCAGTACCCGTTTCCTGCAGGCCAAGGAATTGTTTGGCGTCAGTCAGGAGCGGCTGGACGCGGGTTTCGCCGTCAGCGCGGACCCGGACCAGGCACTGGTCTCCCTGGTCCGGCTGCTGGAGAAGAACCCTGCCCTGGCTGACGTGATCAATACGGGTGGGGACGGCAGCGAGGCCCTGTTCCGGCTGCTCGGGGCCTCTGATGCACTGGGCGAATTCCTGCTCCGCCGGCCGGAGCACCTGGACATTCTGGAAACGGATATTGGCCCGGAACCCGGCAGCGTGCCGGCGTCCCGGCTGCGCAGTTCGATGCTGCAGGCTGTCAGGGCGGATCCGTTGTCCGAACAACCGGTCGCCAACCTTACCGGCAAGGACGCCTACGTCGAGTTGCGGAGCATGTACCGCCGGCATCTGGCGGAACTCGCCATCCGCGATCTCTGCGCGGCCTCACCGGTCGACTTCATGCCGGCGGTCGGCCGGGAGCTGGCCGACCTGGCGGCGGCAGCGCTGGAGGCCGGGCTGGCGGTGGCCCGGGCCGAGGCGGCGGAACGCTACGCCGCCGATGACGTTGCGGCAGTGAAACTGGCCATCATCGGCATGGGCAAGTGCGGCGCCGGTGAGCTGAATTATATTTCCGACGTCGACGTGGTGTACGTGGTCGAGGCCGAGGGACTCGACGACGGCGACGCCGCTGCCATTGGTGCGGCCCTGGCCAGCGGAACCGCCCGCGCGATTACCTCGCCGGGGCCGGAGCCCGGCCTCTGGGAAGTCGATGCCAATCTGCGGCCGGAGGGCAAAGACGGCCCGCTGGTGCGGACCCTGGAGTCGCATCTAACCTACTACCGGCGGTGGGCCCAGAGCTGGGAGTTCCAGGCGCTGCTGAAGGCCCGGGCCGTGGCCGGAGACCCCGGTCTGGGCCAGCGGTATGAGGAAGCGGTCGCACCGCTGGTCTGGTCCTCCTCGGAGCGCGAGGGCTTTGTCGAGTCCGTGCAATCCATGCGCCGCCGGGTCACGGAGAACGTCCCGGCCCATGAGCGCGGCCGGCAGATCAAGCTGGGGCGCGGCGGACTCCGCGATGTCGAGTTCACGGTCCAATTGCTCCAGCTGGTCCATGCCCGCGTAGACGAATCCATCCGCCAGCGCGACACCACCTCCGCCATCGGCGCCCTGAGCACGGCCGGCTACATCTCCCGGGCCGACGCCCGCGAATTCGATGAGGCGTACCGGTTCCTGCGCGTCCTGGAACACCGGATCCAACTGGTGCATCTGCGCCGGACCCACCTGATGCCCGAGGCCGAGCAGGCCCAGCGCGTGCTGGCCAAGGCGGCGCAGGGCGCGCTGCTGGACCGGCGCCCGGCACCGGCGGAACTGCTGGATAAATGGCAACAGACCAAGCGCCGGGTGCGGGCGCTGCACGAACAGATCTTCTACCGGCCGCTGCTGGCCGCCGCGTCCAACCTGAGCCTGGACGAAGTGCGGCTCAGCCCCGAGGCGGCGCAGGGACGGCTGGCCGCCCTGGGCTACCAGGATCCGCGCGGCGCCATGCGCCATATCGAGGCGCTGACCGCCGGTGTCAGCCGGAAGGCAGCGCTGCAGCGCCAGCTGCTGCCGGTGCTGCTGGAATGGATCGCGTCCGGGGTGGACCCCGATGCCGGGCTGCTGGGCTTCCGGCGGTTGAGCGAACGGCTGGGGGACTCGCACTGGTACCTGGGCATGCTGCGCGACTCCAGCTCGGCCGCCGAACGGCTGTGCCACGTCCTCTCCAGCAGCCGCTTCATCACGGACCTGCTGGAGGTCTCGCCGGAATCGACGGCGTGGTTGGGCACGGACAAGGACCTGGTGCCGCTGGGCTTCGACGCCCAGTGGCAGGAGATCCAGTCCAAGATGTCCCGCCATCCGGTGCCCGAAGAGGCGATCCGGCTGATCCGGCTCATCCGCCGCCGGGAAACGCTGCGCATCGCGCTCGCCGACTCGTCCGGGCTGCTGGAGCAGAGCCAGGTCGGTGCAGCATTGGCCGACGCCGACCGTGCCGCCGTGCTCGGCGGACTGCATGTGGCGGAAACCTCCGTGCTGGAGTCGGAGGGGCGGTTGACGGCGCTGCTGGTGGTCGCCATGGGCCGCCAAGGCGGACGCGAAATCAGCTACGGCTCGGATGCCGACGTGATGTACGTGCACCGGCCGTTGCCGGGCGCCGATCCCGGTCAGGCCCAGCAGCAGGCGGAGCGCATCGTGGCCCGGATTTCTTCGCTGCTGAAGCAGCCTTGTACTCCGCCGGTGCTGGCCGAGCGGGTGCTGGAGGTGGATGCCGCACTTCGCCCGGAAGGAAAGAACGGGCCGCTGGTGCGGTCGCTGGGTTCGTACCGCGAGTATTACCAGCGCTGGTCGCTGGTCTGGGAGGCGCAGGCCTTGCTGCGGGCCCGCCCGATGGCCGGGGACGACGCCCTCGCCGAAGACTTCATCGCGCTGGTGGATCCGATCCGCTACCCTTCGGACCTCAGCAGCGACCAAGTCCGCGAGATCCGCCGGATCAAGGCCCGAGTGGAATCCGAGCGATTGCCGCGCGGCGCCGATCCGGCCCGCCATCTGAAGCTGGGCCGCGGCGGCCTCAGCGACGTGGAGTGGCTGGTCCAGCTGCTGCAACTGCAGCACGCCCACGAGCGTCCGGAGCTGCGCACCACCAACACCTTGGAGGCGCTCTCCGCCATCGCCGCCGCCGGGCTGCTGCCCGAGGACGACGCCGCCACGCTCGGCCGTAGTTGGAGCCTGGCCACCCGGATCCGTTCGGCCAATGTGATCTGGGCCGGCAAAAATTCCGACCTGCTGCCCGCTTCGCGGCGGGATTTGGAAGCGGTGGCGCGCTGGTGCGGGTACGAGGAGGGGAATGCGGCGGTCATCGAGGAAGACTATCTGCGCTTGACCCGCCGTGCGCGGGCCATTTTCGAGCGCTACTTCTATGGCTACGGCACCTGACCGCCCAGCCGAGGCGCTCTGAGCGGCCGACGGCGGCGACCCGCCCACCTCGGGAGGCACCGCCGTCGGGCCCTCCTGTGCTCTGATGGCTGCCGGCGGGGGACCGGGTTAGGCTGATGCCGGAAGCCAAGCGAAGGAGACTCCCAGATGACCGACATCGATGCGGTTGGACGCGAACACCTGGCGGTGGCGGTTGGATCGCCGCACGGACGTAGCGCCGCCTTGGTGGTGCAGGACGGTCCGCTGCGCCAAACCGTGCTCGCTCTGAAGGCCGGCGCCGAACTGGGGGAGCACAACGCTCCGCTCGCCGGCACCCTGTTGGTCCTTGAAGGGTCGGTGACCGTGGTCTCCGCCTCCGGACGCATGGCGGTCAACCAGAACCAGCTGGCGGTGATCCCGCAGGAGCGGCACTCGGTGTTGGCCTCCGAGGACTCGGTGTTCCTGCTGACGGCCGTCACCGAAACGCACCTTTAGTCCCTGCTGGTCCCTGCGTACGCATCGGCCGGCCTTCCCCGCGCCAGTGGCATCCAGGGGCAGCACATCGGACGCGGCAGCCCCGGCCAGGGCGGGACGTGAGGGGCGCGGGCGTGGCAAAATGTGGCTTATGGGTGGAAACGGAGGATCCACACTCAGCGGCCGTACCCCGCGACCGGTGACGAGCGCGCTCATCATAGCGCTCGCCCTGTTCCTGGTGCTCCTGGTGATACTGCGCATCGGCTTCGCCTATTCTTTCGTGCTCACCGTCACAGCGCTGCTGTTCGTTGGTGTGGTGGCGATATTCCGCAAGGCCCTCGGCCGCTAGCGGGCGCGGACGCACGAAAGCGGCCCGCTATTTGCCGGTGGGCAAAAGCGGGCCGCTTCGAGGGACTCACGATCGTGCGGACGTAGGAGCGGCCGCGCGTCTAGCGCGTGCTTGAGCTAGCAGCCGTAGTAGAGCTCGAACTCGTAGGGGTTCGGGCGGGCGGCCAGCGGCGCGATTTCCTCTTCGCGCTTGTAGGTGATCCAGGTGTCGATCAGGTCCTGGGTGAAGACACCGCCGGCCTGCAGGAACTCGTTGTCCGCCTCCAGCGCTTCGAGTGCCTCCTCCAGCGAACCCGGTGCCTTCTGGATGTCCTTGGCTTCCTCGGCGGGCAGCTCGTACAGGTCCTTATCGATCGGGTCGGCCGGCTCGATGCGGTTCTTGATGCCGTCGAGGCCCGCCATCAGCTGGGCGGCGAAGGCCAGGTAGGGGTTGGAGCTGGGGTCCGGAGCACGGAACTCGATGCGCTTGGCCTTGGGGTTGGAGCCGGTGATCGGGATGCGGATGCCGGCCGATCGGTTGCCCTGCGAGTAAACCATGTTCACCGGGGCCTCGAAGCCCTTGACCAGCCGGCGGTAGGAGTTCACGGTGGGGTTGGTGAACGCGAGCACGGCGGAAGCATGCTTGAGCAGGCCGCCGATGTACCAGCGGGCGGTGTCGGACAGGCCGGCGTAGCCCTTTTCGTCGTAGAACAGGGGCTCTCCGCCGGTCCACAGCGACTGGTGGCAGTGCATGCCGGAGCCGTTGTCGCCGAAGACGGGCTTGGGCATGAAGGTGGCGGACTTGCCCCAGGCATCGGCCACGTTCTTGACGATGTACTTGAACTTCAGCAGGTCGTCGGCGGCGTGCGTCATGCTGCTGAACTTGTAGTTGATCTCGGCCTGGCCGGCGGAGCCGACTTCGTGGTGGGACCGTTCCACCTCGAGGCCGACGGCGTCCAGTTCCACGCAGATCGCGTCGCGCAGGTCGGCCTGCTTGTCGGTGGGCGCAACCGGGAAGTAGCCGCCCTTGACCGGGGTCTTGTAGCCCTGGTTGCCGCCGTCTTCCTTCTTGCCGGAGTTCCAGTGGGCCTCGACCGAGTCCACCGTGTAGAAGGAGTGCTCCGGGCTGGACTGGTAACGGACGTCGTCGAAGATGAAGAATTCAGCTTCCGGGGCGAAGAACGCGGTGTCGGCGATGCCGGTGGAAGCGAGGTATGCCTCGGCACGCTCGGATACGCCGCGCGGGTCGCGGTGGTAGGGGTCACCGGTGCGCGGGTTCACGATGGAGAAGTTCAGTGCCAGCGTCTTTTCCACCCGGAACGGATCGATGAATGCCGTGGTGACATCCGGGATCAGCTGCATGTCGGATTCGGCGATGCCCTGGAAACCGCGGATCGAGGAGCCGTCGAAGAGCTGCCCGTTCACGAAGAAGTCGGCGTCTACGGTTTTCGCCGGCACATTGAAGTGCTGCTGGACGCCGGGCAGGTCGGTGAAACGGATATCGACGAACTTGACGTCTTCGTCGGCGATGTATGTGAGGACCTCGTCCGCATTCTTGAACATCGGGTCATGCTCCTTACGCATTCTGGGGGAACCTGCCTCCGCTGTACGGGGCCGGCAACAGTTACAACAGTAGAAGCGGGGAATTTCCCGTCAGTGTCGCAATTGTTTCGGGCAGGTTACTTAAATCGATGTGCACTGCAAGTTTAGCGTCAGCTGCCTTGGCGCTTTGCCAGCAGCGGCGGGAGCGGTCGGGTCCCGGGAAGCGGCGTCATCGATCACCGGTAAACTTGAGGGGTGGTAAGCAGACGCGATATTGGTTCCTGGCTTGAAGGCCCTCCGCAGTCCAACATGCAGCAATGGCCCGGCCAGCGGCTTGGGCTACCCCAATCCGGCAGCGGCTCGATAGCCCGGCCAGGTCGCCGGATCGTGGCGCTGCTGATCGACTGGCTGCTCTGTTACGCGATCGCCAACGCGTTCCTGGGCGGGGGCCAGCTGGCCATCCTGGGCGTGTTCGCCGTCGAGCAGTTGCTGCTGGTGGGAACCCTGGGCTACAGCATCGGCCACCGGCTGCTCGGCATCCAAGTGCGCAAACTCAACGGGGCCGTTCCGGGCTTGCTGCCCGCGGTGGTCCGCACCCTCCTGTTGTGTCTGGTGATTCCGGCGGCCATTTTCGACGCCGACCAGCGCGGCCTGCACGACCGCGCCATGGGCACCATCCTGGTCCGCCGCTGACGTCGGAAGCGACGCGGGCAACTCCAGGCTGACGCACACAACTCCAGACTCCTGACATACGCGAGGGGCTGCCGGTTCAACCGGCAGCCCCTCGCGTATGTCTTGGGAAAGGATCAGCGTCCGCGCATGGCCTTGCGGTCCGGTCGGGCCTTGAACGGGTCCACACCCTTCGGGATCGGCAGCTTGCTGCTGCCCAGGGCCTGCAGCCGCTTGTCCACGGCGCTGACCTCTTGCTTGGTCAGTTCCTTCTTGAGCTTCTGCACGGTCTTGGCCACCTTGCTCAGCTCCACCTGGCCCTCGCCACGGCCGGTCTCGATCACATGGATCTTGACGTTGGGAAGGATGCGGCGCAGCCTGCGCCGCTCCGACTCAACCAACTGGCGCACGCGGTGCGAGGGGCCCTCGGTCACCAGCACAATGCCGGGCCGGCCCACGGCGCGGAACACCGCGTCCTGGGTCCGGGGGTTCACGGCCACCGGCTGGTCCTGCAGGATCCAGCCGCGGCGCAGGACACTCAGCGCCGCACCGGAAGCACCCGGCTGGCCTTCAATCTGCGAGAACGCCGCACGTTCGGCGCGGCGCGACAGGATGAAGGTAGCAGCCAGCACGCCCAACGGGATGGAGATGATCAGCAGCGTGATCCAGTTGTTGATCAGCAGGCCGACGGCCAGGCCCACGGCGACGATGCCGAGGAAGGCCAGCAGCATGAACCAGACAACGTTCGGGTCATTGCGCCGGGTCATTTGGAAGACCTGGCCGATCTGCTTCAGCCGGCCGGGCTGCTTGCTAGCTTTGGACGGCTTCTCAGCCTTGGGCTTGCGTGAGAAGAGACCCCGCTTCGGGGCATCGGAATCGGTGCGATAGGCCATAATGATCAATTCTATCGTGACGGACGGGTCGCTCGCGCGCGGCCTGCGGACACGGCAAGGTCCGGCAGCCTTGCGGCTCCCGGACCGTGGTTCCGGCCGGTTCAGTTAGCGGGAAGCAACCAGCGTGGCGGCTTCCTGGCGGGTGCTGCCGGATTCGCCGATGTGGGCCAGCTCGGGCGGAAGTTCCAAGCCCTTCTTCCGCATGGCGGTGGCCCACAGGCGGCTCGCCCGGTAGGACGAGCGCACCAGCGGCCCGCTCATCACGCCCAGGAAGCCGATCTCCTCGGCCTCCTGGCTCAGTTCGACGAATTCCTCGGGCTTGACCCAGCGCTCCACCGGGTGGTGGCGCTCGGTCGGGCGCAGGTACTGGTTGATGGTGATCAGGTCGCAGCCGGCAGCGTGCAGGTCGCGCAGCGCTTCGGAAATCTCTTCCCGGGTCTCGCCCATTCCCAGCATCAGGTTGGACTTGGTCACCATGCCCTGGTCGCGGCCTTGGGTAAGGACGTCCAGCGAGCGGTCGTAGCGGAACGCCGGGCGGATGCGCTTGAAGATTCGCGGCACGGTCTCCAGATTGTGCGCGAACACCTCCGGCTTGGCCTCGCAGATCGCGGTGATGTGCTCGGGCTTGCCGGAAAAGTCCGGGATCAGGATTTCGACGCCGGTGCCCGGGTTGAGTTCGTGGATCTTCCGGATGGTTTCGGCGTAGAGCCACACACCCTCGTCGGCGAGATCGTCGCGGGCCACGCCGGTGACGGTGGCGTACCGCAGGTTCATCTGCTGGACCGACTGGGCCACCTTGGTCGGCTCCAGGACATCAAGCGGCGAGGGCTTGCCGGTGTCGATCTGGCAGAAATCGCAACGCCGGGTGCACTCGGAGCCGCCGATCAGGAACGTCGCCTCGCGGTCTTCCCAGCACTCGAAGATGTTGGGGCAGCCGGCCTCTTCGCAGACCGTGTGCAGCCCTTCCTTCTTGACCAGGTTCTTCATGCCCACGTACTCGGGGCCCATGCTGACCTTGGCCTTAATCCAGTCCGGCTTGCGCTCCACGGGGGTTGCGGCATTGCGGGCCTCGACGCGCAGCAAACGGCGTCCTTCGGGGGCGAGCGTCACAGCAGTGCTCCTTCGGTCTGGCGGTGGCCAGGGTCGGTGTCGGTGGCCGCGGGGCCGGTGGTGCCGGCCTTGACCAGGGAGGTTTCGAACAAGCGGAGTTCCGCCTCCACCCGGTCGGCGATGTGGGCCGGAGCGACATCCAGCCCGGTTTCGGCCTGGATGGTGGTGGTGCCGGCATCGGTGATGCCGCAGGCAATGATCTGGCTATACGGGGCCAGATCGTTTCGGCAGTTAAGGGCGAAGCCGTGCATGGTCACCCGGTGGTTGACCCGGATGCCGATGGCGGCGATCTTTCGGGCCGGGCCGCGTTCGTCGGCGTCGATCCACACACCGGACCGGCCCTCGATCCGGGTGCCGGCCACACCGTAATCGGCGAGCACGTTGATCAGGACCTGCTCCAGGATGTCGACGTAGTCGGCCACCTTGGTGGGATCGGGCAGGGCCACGATCGGATAACCCACCAACTGGCCGGGGCCGTGCCACGTCAGCTTGCCGCCGCGGTCCACGCTGACCACGGGGGTGCCGTCCAGCGGTCGTTCGTGTTCCTCGGTCCGCTTTCCGGCGGTGTACACCGGGCTGTGTTCGAGCAACAGCACCGTGCTGGGGGCGGAACCGGCCACCACTTCAGCGTGCAGCCGGCGTTGCAGCGCCCAACCTTCTTCATAGTCGACGTAGTCAGGGGCGAATCCTACCCGCGAAAACTCAAGTGCCATTCCGCAAGCCTACGCTTCGGCGTCCGGCAGTTCTATTTGTGTAACGGAGCGGGCTGTGGATAACGCCAGCGGAGGTTTGCCGAACGGAGTAGAAGTAGTCCATGGGCGACAACGAGCGGACAGACGGGGCGGCCCCCGCCGGGCAGGAACCGCCGCGTCCGGCGGCACCGGGTTTCACTGTGCAGCGGTGGCTCGGCAGCGGCGGATCGGCAGCGGTGTGGCTGGTCCGGGAAGCGGCGACAGGCACCGAGTTTGCCTTGAAGGTGCTCTCGGAACCGCGCGGCTCTGCTGCCAACCGCGACGACGCCGGTGCACCGCCGTTGACCAGGCGCGCGGCACTGCACGGGTCGGGTGCCGAGGCCGGCAGGCCGGCGCCCTGGGCGGTGGTCAATATCAGGCCGCAGGGGGAGGCAGCGGTTGCGGCAGCGGATCACGAATCGGCCTTGTTGGCGGGCGGGCAGCATGAGCATCTCTTGCAAACGTATGGTCAGGTGGCAACCGACCGGGGCCCGGGGCTGCTGCTGGAATATGCCGCCGGTGGTTCGCTGGCGGCGCTCGTCGCTGCCCGGGGACCCTTGGCGGTGGGCGAAGCGGTCACCATACTGACGCCGGTGGCCAGTGCCCTCGACTACCTGCACGGGATCGGAGTGGTCCACGGCGATGTGTCGCCCGGCAACGTGCTGTTTACGGCGGTGGGCAAGCCGCTGCTGGCCGATCTGGGGGTTTCCCGCGCGTTGGGCAGCGAACGTCCGCCCTCGGCAGGCACGCCGGGATTCAGGGCACCGCACCGGGCGACGGCCGAGGGCGGGCTGGACCCCGAAGCGGACGTTTATGCACTGGCAGCCATCGGCTGGTTCTCGCTCACCGGACGGGTGCCCGCTGCCACCGCGCACCGCCCGCCGATGGGCGCGTTGGTCCCCGACGTGCCGGACGAGCTGGTCGCCCTCCTGGAAGAAGGACTGGCGGAGCGCGCGGAGGAGCGCCCGTCGGCGGCAGAGTTCGCCCGGCGCGTGATCAGGACCGCGCGCCCCGAGGCGCTGGACCTGACGGCGTCGGCACATCCTTCGGTGGCCAGCCAGCTGTTGACCCGGCGCGAGAGGGTTGGAAGGCGGGCAGGCCTGCTGGACGGAAGTCCGCCGGCGCCGGCGCCCGGGTCTCGGTCCAGGGCCGCCCGGCTCCGGACACGGTTCCCGCTGCCGCCGCGGCTGCGGGAGCGCGGCACAGGCGGCCGTGAACGGCGTCAACCCGCCGGCGTCGCCGCCCGGACCCCAGCCGGCCGGTGGGGCAGGGCAGTGCTTGTGCTGACGGCCGTGGCCGCGGCAGCGGGACTGACACTCGTAGCAGTGAGCACCTCTGCTCCGCCAAGTGCCCGTGAGGCCGTTCAGGTAACCGGACGCGGGCAGTCCGTGCAGCAGGTTGCCGCGGCGCAGCGTGACGGACGGACTCCGGCACCTCCGGAACTACGGACCATGCCAGCGGACCTTGAGCAAGCGCTGCAGGGGGACGACGCGGCCGCGGCCGTGCCGGCTTTGGCATGGTTGCGCACCGAAGCCTTGCGAACCCGGGCTGACACGCTGCTCAAGCGGGTCAATGTTCCTGGAACCGCCGTGATGGACACCGACCAGGACATCATCGCGGCGCTGACCGACGCCGGCGGTTGGTTGGAGGGCTTCGAGACCAGGGTGGAGGATCTCACGGTCGACCCGGCGGCGGAAGCCTCGGGCGAGCCGACCGTGGTGGCTGCGACGGTCATCACGTCGCCGTTCCGCCAGTTAAGGGCCGATGGCAGCGTGGTGCAGGACCATGCCGAGCCCAGCGTGCAGCGCATTCAGTTGGAATTGGTGCGGCAGGACGGCGGTTGGCTCATCCAAGCGGTCCATGAAACGCCGCCGCCCCGATGACCCGAGGGCTGCTGCTGGCCGTGACTAAGATCGAGGCATGACTTTATCCAGCTACTTCCGCTACCCGCACGTGCACGCCGATCTCGTCACGTTCGTCGCCGAGGACGATGTGTGGGTGGGCCCGCTTTCCGGGGGCAGGGCGTGGCGGGTTTCGTCGCTTCAATTGCCGGCCAGGAACCCCAGGTTTTCGCCCGACGGGCAGAGTCTGGTCTGGGGCGTGGTGCAAGCCAGCGCACCGGAGGCGGTGACTGCCACGGTCGACGGCGGCGGCTTCCGCCAGCTGACCTACTGGGGGCACGCCTCGACCAAGGTCAAAGGATTCACGCCCCAAGGGGAAGCCTTGGTGACCAGCTCGTTCCAGCGTGAAGAATCGCGCCACACTTGGGCCTATGCCGTGCCGCTGGACGGCTCCGGCACCCGCGTGCTGCCGTTTGGCCCGGTTGACTCCGTCGCGTTTGGGTCGGAGCTTGGCGACGAGCGCCCCGTGGTGGTCGGCAGCGTGCTCTCGCGCGAACCGGCCTGGTGGAAGCGTTACCGCGGCGGCACTGCCGGAAAGCTGTGGATTGACCGCGATGGAGGCGGCGAATTCGAACGCCTCGCCGCGGGGCTGGACGGGAACCTGGCCGATCCGATGTGGGTCGGGGACCGGATAGCGTTTCTCAGCGACCACGAAGGCCACGGCAACCTGTATTCGGTCCGGCCGGACGGAGCGGACCTGCGCCGGCACACCGACCATGACGGGTTTTACGTCCGCCACGCCTCAACGGACGGCGCCCGGGTGGTCTTCGAGTCCGCCGGAGCGCTCTGGCTGCTCGATTCCCTGGAGGCGGAACCGCGTCGGCTTGACCTCACGTTGGGATCGGCCTCGACCGGCCGCCGCAGCCGCCCACTTAATGTGGCGCAGCACTTGGCGTCGGCAGTGCCGAATCCGAAGGGAACCGCGTCCGTCATCGAAGCGCACGGAACAGTGCATTGGCTGACCCATCGGGACGGTCCTTCCCGCGTCGTGGAGTCCACGCCCGGCGTCCGGGCCCGGCTGGCGCGGCCGCTGGGTGACACGCGGGTGGTCTACGTTGCCGACCACGGGGGTGAAGAAGCCCTCTACATCCGCCAGGTTTTCGAACAACTTCCCCAGCTGGACGCGCCTGCCCCTGCCGAAACCCGTGCGGCACCGGCTGAACCGGAGCCGGTAGGCTTGCCGCGCCCGGTCTCGGCCTCCGCCGTCGTCAATCCGACCCAATCCCAACCCATTGTGGAAGTGCGCTCCGGCGGAAAGCAGAGCGGCGGCGGAGCTGACGTCCAGGAAGCGGAGGCGCGTTCGGCCGCGGCATTGGCTCCCCAACAGTTGCGCCGGGTGGAACTGCCCGGACCGGACCGGGTGAGCGCGCTCGCCGCCAGCCCGGACGGGAAGTCGGCGGCCGTGGCCACCGAGTACGGACAGTTGCTGGTCCTGGACGCGGAGAGCGGGGAGCTGCGCCGGCTCGCGGGCACCGACCACGGGGCGGTCAACGAACTGGCCTTCTCACCCGATTCACGCTGGATCCTGTGGGCCGAGCCGGTGACGGCGGAGGGCACACGAACCCGGCTCCGGCTGGTCCGTGCGGACGGCACGGGCAGCATCATTGAGGTAACCGATGGACGCTTCCGCGACCACGGGCCGGCCTTCACCCCTGACGGCAAGTTCGCCGCCTTCCTCTCCGAGCGGAGCTTCGACCCGGTCTATTCCACCCACAGCTTCGATCTGGGTTTCCCGGCATCTACCAAGCCGTTCCTGGTGGCGCTGGCCGCCGCCACCCCCTCGCCGTTCGGCCCGTCGGTACACGGCACGTTGCCGGATGCGCCGCCGGCAGGGGAGAAGGACCAAGACGGCTCGCCGGACGGGGGCGGGACCATGCCCGCCGTCCCGGAGATCGCCGTGGACGCGGAACGGCTGGCCGAGCGGATCATCCCGGTCCCGGTCCAGCAAGGCCGCTACACACGCCTGGCCGCGGTGGACGGTGCGTTGCTGTGGCTGGCCAGTGATCCCGCCGGTGTGACCGGTGAAGGACGCGCTTCAGCCGAGGATGCGGAGCAGTCCCAGCGGCTGGAGCGGTTCGACCTCTCCCGCCGCGAGGTTTCCGTGCTGGTCCCGGCCCTGGATGCTTACGAAGTGTCGCAGGACCGCAAGCGGCTGGTGTACGTGCACAAGTCGCAGGTCAGGGCCGTGCCCGCCACCGGCAAAGTCGACGACGATTCGCCGGAGAGTGTGCAGGTGGACCTGAGCCGGATCCGGCTCATGCTGGAACCGGTCAAGGTCTGGGGCCAGGCCTTCGAGGAGGCTTGGCGGCTGCAGCGCGACTTCTACTGGGCCGAGGACATGGCGGGCCTGGACTGGCAGGGCGTCTACGACCGCTACCGCCCGTTGGTGGAACGCCTCGGTTCCCACGACGACTTGGTCGATGTGCTCTGGGAGCTGCACGGCGAACTGGGCACCTCGCACGCCTACGTCACGCCGGCGCCGGTCACTGAGCCCGGGGCCGGCAAGCAGGGGCTGCTGGGCGCCGATCTGGTGCGGACCGACGCCGGTTGGACGGTGCACAAGATCCTGGCCGGGGAATCGTCGGATCCGCTGGCGCTGTCTCCGCTGACCGCCCCGGGTGCCGCCGTCCAGCCGGGTGACGTGATTGCGGCCGTGGACGGGATCCCGGTGGATCCGCTCGCAGGTCCGGCGCCGCTGCTGGTGGGCGCCGCCGGCAAGACGGTTGAACTGACCATTGTCAACGGCGATGGCAGCCCGGAAGCCGGCCTGCAGCGGCGGATTGCGGTGATCCCGATTCGTGACGAGGAGCGGCTGCGGTACCAGAACTGGGTATCCGGCAACCGCCGAAACGTCCGCGACGCATCGAACGGTCGCTTCGGCTACCTCCATATTCCGGACATGGTGGCCCGCGGCTGGGCGCAACTGCACCGTGATTTGGACGTGGAGACGGCCAAGGACGCCCTCATCATCGATGTCCGGCGCAACCGGGGCGGTCATACCTCGCAGCTGGTGGCGGAACTGATTGGCCGCAAAGTCAACGCTTGGAGCCTTGCGCGCGGCGAGCAGCCGGGCACCTATCCCGCACACGCTCCGCGGGGCCCGGTCGTCGTCCTCACGGATGAATATGCCGGTTCCGACGGCGACATCATCACGCAGGTGAGCAAGCTGCGCGGCATCGGCCCCGTGATCGGGACGCGGACCTGGGGTGGCGTGGTCGGCATCGACG
The DNA here is from genome assembly GCF_059091905.1 of Arthrobacter sp. Dra40. Classification (NCBI taxonomy): domain Bacteria; kingdom Bacillati; phylum Actinomycetota; class Actinomycetes; order Micrococcales; family Micrococcaceae; genus Arthrobacter; species Arthrobacter sp. Dra40. The sequence continues at coordinate 31,758 of NZ_JBNHHB010000033.1, read as the reverse complement.
CGAAGTTTGCGCTGGCCGACGGCACCGGAGTGACGCAGCCGCGGTATGCGTTCTGGTTCACGCAGGGCGTGGGCTGGGGGGTGGAGAACTACGGCGTGGAACCGGACATCGAGGTGCCGTTCCCGCCGCACGCCTACGGTGCGGGGGAGGACCCGCAGTTGGAGCACGGCGTGGGGATTCTCAAGGAGATGCTGGGCGAACTGCCCACCGACCAGCCACCGTCGCGCGCCGGCTACCCCGTGCTGCGCCCCGGACCGCTGCCGCCGCGGCCGCAGGATGTGCGCTGACCTCCGCTAGCGCGAACCGGCCCTGAACGTGAAGAACCCCGGCGCATCCACGATACGCCGGGGTTCTTCCGTCTGTCAGGCTCGCGGCTAGCTGGCCAGAGTGGCGTCGAGCGTGATGCTGGGCACCGAGGCCAGGGCCTTGGAAACCGGGCAACCTTCCTTGGCTGCCTGCGCACTGGACTGGAAGTCTTCTTCGCTGATCCCGGGCACCGTGGCACGGACCGTCAGGCGGATCTCGCTGATCTGCGCGCCGTCGGAAGTGTCGAAGTCCACCTCGGCAGTCGTCTTGATGCTTTCCGCGGTGTGGCCGGCTTGCTTGAGAATGTTGCTGAAAGCCATCGAGTAGCAGGAGGCATGGGCTGCGGCGATCAGCTCTTCGGGGCTCGTCTTGCCTTCAGCCTGTTCCGTACGTGCCTTCCAAGTGACATCGTAGGTGCCGATTCCGGACGTTTCGAAAGTCGTCTGGCCACCGCCGGTGAAGAGATCGCCCTTCCATTCGGTGCTGGCAGAACGTGTTGCAGCCATGTGTCCTCCTTGGTTGAAGTTCTCTGTTGCGTTCCATGCCGGTCCGGCCGAATGCGGCCGGTGCCGTCCTTTTCATACTAGGGGACTTACCACGGCCTGTCCGATGGCACCGGGATAAGCAACTGCGGCCGGCCCGTAGTCCGGGGCCGGCCGCTGCGTGAGGAGCTTGAGAGGGTCAGTTCCACAAGGTCGCGATGGCGACGTTCAGGAGCGCCAAGCCGCCGACGGAATGGGCCAGGCCGGCGGAAATCGGTTGGCCGGCCTTGTACTTGCGGCGGCCGATGAACGCGAGGACGGCCACAACGAGCCCGATGACAAGCTTGATGGTCAGCTTCACATAGTTTGCATCCATGTCCATGGCCGGAATCAGGCCCATCATAATGACGCCGGTGATGACCTGCAGCGCGGCGCCGTCGAACTGGCGCGGGTGAACGGTGGGCTTCTTCATGTTGCCGATCCAGATGCCGACGATCATGGCCGCACCGACGACGTGCAGGAAGACGAGAATGCTGTAGAGGATGTCCATAGGCCCAGCTTACCGGCCGGTAGCGGGCGCCAATCCGCGGCTTGCCGCGGGAAACCGAATATTTCTACTTGGTGTAGTAGCAACGGGAGTGGGGACGAAACAGCGGCGGGCTGCGTTCAAGAGTGAACGCAGCCCGCCGCCGATTCGTGCGTCGTGCGGGACGACCGGGCTAGAGGCCCAGGTCTGCCTCGAACTGCCCGGCTTCCAAGCGTGCCCGCAGCGTCTGCAGGAAACGGCCGGCATCCGCGCCGTCGACCAACCGGTGGTCGTAGGTCAGCGAGAGGTACATCATCGAGCGGATGGCGATCGAATCGTCGCCGTTCTCATCCTGGACCACCATGGCGCGCTTCACGATGCTGCCGGTCCCGAGGATACCCACCTGCGGCTGGTTGATGATCGGGGTATCGAACAGGGCCCCGACGCTGCCGATGTTGGTGATGGAGAACGTGCCGCCGGAGAGCTCGTCCGGCCCGATCTTGTTGTTCCGGGTGCGGGACGCGACGTCGGCAATCTTGCCCGCCAGCCCGGCAAGGTTGAGGCTGCCGGCGTCGTTGATGACCGGTACCAGCAGGCCCTTGTCGGTATCCACCGCAATCGCCAGATGCTCGGCGTCGTGGTAGGTGATCTCCTGCTTGTCCTCGTCGTACTCTGCGTTCAGCTTCGGGTGCTGCTTGAGCGCCTCCGCAACGGCCTTGGCGATGAAGGGCAGGTAGGTCAGCTTGACACCGTTCTGGTCCTGGAAGGACTTCTTGGCGCGTTCGCGGAGCTTGACCACCTTGGTCATGTCGATCTCGTGGACCTGGGTGAGCTGTGTCGAGGCGTCCAGCGATTCACGCATCCGGCGGGCAATGACCTGGCGGATCCGCGGAGCCTTCTCCACCTTGCCGCGCTTGGACGAGGCTGCTGCCGGCGCCGGAGCGCCTGCGGAGGCTGCTGCGGGAGCCGCCGGCTTGGCGGCGGATTCGGCTGCTTCCAGCACGTCCTGCTTGCGGATGCGTCCGCCCACGCCGGTGCCCTTGACGGTGGAGAGGTCCACCTTGTGCTGGTTGGCCAGTTTGCGGACCAGCGGGGTGACGTAGCCGGCGTCGGAGGCTGCGGCCTCGGACGGGGCCGGCGCTGCCTTCGGGGCTTCTGCAGCAGGCGCCTCCGCCTGGGCTGCTTCGGCCTGAGGCGCTTCGGCCTTGGGTGCCTCGGCGGCGGGCTGTTCGGCCTGGGCGGGCTCCTCTACCGGGGCCTCGCGGTCCTGTGCCGGCGCGGCGGCCACCGGCTCGGCTTCCTTCGGCTCCGCCTTCGCGGGACCGGCACCGGTGCCGATGATGGCCAACACGGAACCGACCTCGGCGGTCTCGTCCTCGGCGACCTTGATCTCTTGGATCGTGCCGGCCACGGGGGACGGGATCTCGGTGTCGACCTTGTCGGTGGAGACCTCGAGCAGCGGCTCATCGACCTCGACCGTGTCGCCCACCTGCTTCAGCCAGCGGGTGACCGTACCTTCGGTGACGCTCTCGCCCAAGGCGGGGAGGGTGACTTCGGTGCCTTCGCCGGAACCGGCGGCCGGAGCTTCCTCGGCGGGGGCTTCCTGCTGGGGCTCCTCCTGCTTCGGTGCTTCCTGCGCGGGCGCCTCCTGCTGCGGCTCTTCTGCCGGGGCTTCCTCGGCGGGGGCCTCTTCAGCGGCCTGGCCGGAACCGGAACCGTCGCCGATGCGGACCAGCGGGGCTCCGACGTCGGCGGTCTCGTCCTCGGCCACGAGGATCTCTTCAATCACGCCGGCTACGGGAGAGGGGATTTCGGTGTCGACCTTGTCGGTGGAAACCTCGAGCAGCGGTTCGTCGACCTCGACGCGGTCGCCGACTTGCTTCAGCCAGCGGGTCACAGTGCCTTCGGTGACGCTTTCACCGAGGGCGGGCAAGTTCACGGTTTCAGACATGTCGTCCCCGTTCTCCTTTGAGTCTATTTTCCGGCGTGGCCGGTACATCGAGTCTTACTCTTGAGCCTAGTGCACCCGTCCGGTGAGGACGGGTGCACTAGGGGAAGCTGGTTATCCGTGCAGCGGACGGCCGGCCAGGGCCATGGCGGCTTCGCCGAGCGCCTCGTTCTGGGTCGGGTGCGCGTGGATGAGGGCCGCAACATCCTCCGGGTAGGCTTCCCAGCTGACGATCAGCTGCGCTTCGCCGATCTGCTCGCCGATGCGGCCGCCGATCATGTGCATGCCCACGATGGGGCCGTCCTTCTCGCGGACCATCTTGATGATGCCGCTGGTGCCCAGGATGGAGCTCTTGCCGTTGCCGGCCAGGTTGTACTCGACCGTCTCCACGTTGTCCTTGCCGTACTTCTCCTCGGCCTGAGGCTGGTTCAGGCCGACGGAGGCGATCTCCGGATCGCAGTAGGTGACCTTCGGAACGTTGATGTCCTCGATCACGGCAGGCTTGTTGCCGGCAATTTCCTCGGCCACGAAGATGCCCTGCTGGAATCCGCGGTGTGCCAGCTGGACGCCCGGGACAATGTCGCCGACAGCGTAGATGTTGCCAACGCCGGTGTGCAGGCGCTCGTTGGTGATCACGAAGCCACGGTCGACCGTGACGCCGGCTTCCTCGAAGCCCAGCCCGGCGGTGCTCGGGCCGCGGCCCACGGCAACCAGCAACAGGTCGGCCTGGAACGTCTTGCCGTCGGCCAGCGTGACCACCACGCCGTCGTCGTTCTGCTCCACCTTGTCGAAGAACACGCCGGTGTTGAACTTGATGCCGCGCTTCTTGAACGCGCGCTCCAGCTGCTTGATGATGGCCGGGTCCTCGTTCGGGACCAGCGAGGGCAGGCCCTCGACGATGGTGACGTCCACGCCGAAGGACTTCCATACGGAGGCGAACTCGACGCCGATCACGCCGCCGCCGAGGATGACCGCGCTCTTGGGCAGGGTATCCATCTGCAGGGCGTGGTCGGAGGTGATGACCTTGCCGCCGATTTCGAGGCCGGGGAGCGTCTTCGAGTAGGAGCCGGTGGCCAGGACGATGTTCTTGCCCTTGTAGGCGGTGCCGTCGACCTCGACGGTGTCCGTGCCGACGAGCTTGCCTTCACCCTCGATGACGGTGATGCCCTTGGACTTGATCAGGCCGGTGAGGCCCTTGAACTTGCCCGCGATGATGCCATCTTTGTAAGCGTTGACGGCGGCCATGTCGATCGAGTCCATGCTGAGGTTCACGCCGTATTTCGAGGCGTCCTTGGCGTGGTCGGCCAGCTCGGCCGAGTGCAGCAGGGCCTTGGTGGGGATGCAGCCGTTGTGCAGGCAGGTGCCGCCGAGCTTGGCCTTCTCCACCAGGCCGACGCTGAAGCCCAGCTGCACGGCGCGCAGGGCCGCGGCATATCCGCCGCTGCCGGCGCCGAGGATCAGGATGTCGAATTCTTGCGCTGTTGCCGAATCGGCCACGTGAACGCTCCCTCGCGTGTTCGTAACGTGTGGTGACACGTCGATGAGTTGATTGGGGTTGAAGATCGAAGTTGATTTGGGTTTCACCTTAGCGGTACCGCATACCATCATCTACTTGGTGACAGCACCATAGGGCCCGATTGTGGGCGGATTCACGCCGGAAGGTGAACGGGGCGCAGGCCTCAGGCGCTCCGGGCGACCACATCCTCGGCGTAGGCCACCAGGGTGCGGACTGCGACGCCGGTGCCCTCCTTCGGGGTGTAGCCATGCGGCGAGCCTTCGTTGAAGGCCGGGCCGGCAATATCCAGGTGCGCCCAAGGGATGCGCACGCCGGCGGTTTCGCCCACGAACTCACGCAGGAAGATCGCGGCCGTCAGCATGCCGCCGTACTTGTCGCCCATATTGGACAGGTCTGCCACCTGGGAATCCAGGCCGGAGCGCAGTTCCTCCGGTAGCGGCATCGGCCAGAACAGTTCCCCCGCCCGGTCCGCGGCAGCCTTCACGGCATCCCGCACGGGTTCTTCGCCCATGACCGCGCCCACCCGGCTTCCCAGCGCAACCATCTGTGCGCCGGTCAAGGTGGCCACGTCCAGCAACACGTCGGGATGTTCCTCGCTGGCCGCAGCCAGCCCGTCGGCCATCACCAGGCGGCCCTCGGCGTCGGTGTTGAGTACTTCCACCGTCTTGCCGCCGTACATGGTCAGGACATCGGAGGGACGGGACGCGGTGCCCGAGGGCATGTTCTCCGCCAGGCAGAGCCACGCGGTGGCCTTCACCGGCAGGCCCAACTCGGCGATCGCCAGAACAGCATTGAGTACGACGGCGGCACCCGCCATATCGCACTTCATGGTCATCATGCCGGCAGCGGGCTTGAGCGACAGGCCGCCGGAGTCGAAGGTGATGCCCTTGCCGACGAAGGCGAGCTTCGCCTTGGCCCGGACCGGGGCATATTCAACCTTGACCAATCGCGGGGGACGCGTCGATCCCTTGCCGACGCCGGTCAAGCCGCCGTAGCCGTCCTTCTCCAGTTTGTCCTCGTCCAAGACGGTGACCTTGACAGGCAGGCCCTTGGCCATTTGCGCCGCTGCCTCGGCGAACGACTCAGGGTAGAGGTGGCTCGGCGGCTGATTGACCAGGGAGCGCGTCGCATTGACTGCACGGCCCAGCACGGAGGCCCGCTTGAGCGCCCTGGCCAACTGCTTGTCGCCGGCAACCGGCGTGAGCACCGTGGCTTCAGCGACCGGGCGGCGGCCATCGTTTTCGCGACTGCGGTGTTCATTAAAGGCATAGGCGCCGAGCGCGGCTCCTTCGGCCACGGCCGTGGCTTCGGCCACGGTGGCTGCCGGCAAGCCCAAGGCCACCGACTGGACCCCGGCCAGTTGGCGCACCGCCGAGCCGGCGGCACGGCGCAGCGTCTCGATGGTCACGGCATTGCCGGGCAGCAGCTTTCCGACGCCGGCCAACACCAGCACGTCCGTGCCGGATTCCGGCAGCCCCGGCAGCCGGTGGACTTCGTCGGCCGCGCCGGTGACGCCGAGCAACGGCAGTGCATCAGCCAAGGCTTGGGCGGACTTGGCTGACAACGGATTCTCCAGCAGGACCGGGCCGTTGCCGCCCTGCCCGACCGCGATGACGAGGGCATCGGACTTGGCTTTTCTGACATCCTTGGCAATGGCGCTGAGCTTAAGCTCGGTCGTGGGGATCACGCAGATCTGTCCTAACTTCTCCTTCAGCCGGCCAGCGCGGAACGGGTGGGGCCGTCGCTCACCGGTTGCATACCGTTGTGTTTACAGTTAGTTCCAGCAGGAAAACCCCATCAGGCGTTCGCCGGAACGGGGGCCTGCACCTGTCGATCGTAGTCTCTCCCGCACGGATGCGCTGTTTCGGGCGCCTCGTATGCGGTTTGCAGCCGCGGAATTTTTCGGCCAGCCCGGGCGCTGGAATGACAAAGGGCAATGCACGGCAGGGAAGATGATGCCGGGACGGAGGGAAAATTGTTGGATCCACGGTCGCTGATGTCGACTAACGCTGAGTTGTTCGATTCACCCGCGCTGCGCGGGCTTGACCTCATTATGGGGTTCACCGGGGCAGCCGAAGCAGGTCACGTGGTGGAGCAGATCGGCGACGAATTGCTCGACGAGCTCGATGCCCAACTGGTTGCCGCCTTCGACGCCGACCAGTTGGTGGACTACCGCAGTAGGCGTCCCAAAATCACCTTCGCGGGGGATCACTTCACTGACTACGAAGCACCCGCCATCGAGCTCTACCGGCTGGTTGACGGGCTCGGCACGCCGTTCCTGCTCTTGACCGGACCCGAACCCGACTACCAATGGGACCGTTTCTCCGGCGCGGTCGTTTGGCTGGCAAACCGGCTCCAGACGCGCCTGGTGGCTTGGGTCCAGTCGTTGCCGATGCCGGTGCCGCATACTCGGCCGATCGGTGTCACCGTGCACGGCTCCCGGCAGGATCTGATCAATGGCTTCACCACCTGGAAGCCCCAAGCGGAGTTGCAGGCGGGCATCGGGCCGCTGCTGGAAATGCGGCTGGCCGAGGCCGGCCGGGACGTGGTGGGCTATTCCATTCATGTGCCGCACTATCTGGCCGACGCCCAGTACCCGCCCGCCGCCGTCGCCGCCTTGGAGTACATTGGCGCCGCCACCTCGCTGATGCTCCCGACCGACCGGCTGCGCGAGAACGGGCGCGACGTCGAAGGACAGATTGACCGGCAGGTACAGGACTCCGCCGATGTCCAGCGCGTCGTCGTCCGCCTCGAAGAGCGCTACGACGAATATGCCGGGCACGAAGAGCGCCGTTCCCTGCTGGTCAAGGACAACGAAGAGATTCCCGATGCCGACGAGCTCGGCGCCGCGGTAGAAGCGTTCCTCGCCACGCAGCCCGCCACCGGCGACGACGGAGGCAAGGGCTCTTCCGCCGAGCCCGGAACCTCCGATTAGTCCTGCGCCGCGGGTAGCGGGCAATAATGGAGCAATGGATTCGCGGCGGGCATGGTGGGTGTGGGGAAGCGGAATCTTCGCCTATCTGGTCGCGATCACCCAGCGCACGTCTTTCGGTGTAGCCGGCCTGCAGGCCACCGAACGCTTCGACGCCACTGCCGCCGCGCTGTCCACCTTCACCGTGGTCCAACTGGTGGTGTACGCAGGGTTGCAGATCCCCGTCGGCCTGATGGTGGACAAGTACGGGCCGCGGGTGATGGTGGCCGGTGGAGCCTTGCTGATGTTGGCCGGACAGACCGCCCTCGCCTTTGCGTCGTCCGTTCCGGAAGGGCTGGTCGGCCGCATCCTCGTGGGAGCCGGCGACGCCATGACCTTTGTGTCGGTGCTGAGGCTGTTGCCCAGCTGGTTTAGTGCCAAGCGCATTCCGCTGCTGACCCAGCTCACCGGCCAGCTGGGCCAAATTGGCCAGCTGATTAGCGTCATCCCCTTCGTGGCGATCCTGAACCTTGCGGGTTGGACGCCGGCGTTCCTCTCCGTGGCCGCGCTGTCCGCGCTGGCCTTCGTGCTGGCGCTCGCCGTGGTCCGCAACGAGCCGGCGCAACAGAAGAAGCCGTTGCCGCCGACCCTGCGCCAGACCGGGGCATCCCTGGCCGATGCATGGCGGGAACCGGGCACCAGACTGGGGCTGTGGACCCATTTCACGGTGCAGTTCCCCGCCAATGTCTTCATGCTCATGTGGGGCTACCCCTTCCTCGTCTCCGCCCAGGGTCTCACCCCGGCGGCAGCCTCGGTGCTGATGACGGTAGCGGTGCTGACATCCTTCGTCGCGGGTCCGTTGTTGGGCGGCTGGGTGGGCCGGCATCCGCTGCGACGCTCCACCATGGTCCTGCTGATCATTGGGATAATGTCCGCGGCATGGCTGTGCGTGCTGCTCTACCCCGGCCCTGCACCGTTCTGGCTGCTTCTGCTGCTGGTGATGGCGGTGTCCGTCGGAGGCCCGGGATCCATGATCGGCTTCGATTTCGCGCGGACGTTCAATCCGCTCAGCCGTGCAGGCACCGCCACCGGCATCGTTAACGTCGGCGGGTTCATTTCCGCGCTGCTGGTGATGTTCGGCATGGGCGTTGTGCTGGATGCGCTGCTGGCCAGCGGTTTCTCGCAGGGCGAGCTGTATGCGCTGGACTCCTTCAAGCTGGCGTTCAGCCTTCAATTCGTCTTCCTGATCGGCGGCACGCTGGCCATTTTGACCGTCCGCAAACGCGTGCGGACGCGGATGTCCCACGGCGGAGTCATTGTGCCGCCGTTGCGCGATGCGCTGGCTAGGGAGCGGCGCAGGCGTCGGGAGCGGATCCGGGAACGCCGGGAAAACGGCGGCAGCCGGCGCGGCTGACAAGCTTCCCTCCACACCGCCCGCTACGGCACACTCTGTCCACAGGTTCCATTCATTGCCTGGCCGCCGAGGCCGCTGGGGCGGCAAGCTCCTGCCATGGAGAAGAAGAGATTCACGGCCCGCCAGTCCGTCGACGTCCTGAGCTTCGTGCCGCACACGCTGGGATTCCTGCCCTCCGACAGCGTGGTGCTCTTGTCCCTCTCCGGCGGCAGTCTCGGCGCGACTCTGCGCCTGGACCTGCCCGGAAACGGGGACAACTGCCACCTGGATCTGTTCGCCGACACCGCGGCTGACTATCTGCGCTCCGATGAGGACGCGGACTCCTCGTTGTTGATCCTCTACACCGACCACGCGTGGCGCACGCCGGACCGGCCGCCACATGCCGAACTCGTTGCCGCCCTCGGCCGGTCCCTGGAGACCGTTGGGCTGCCGGTCCGCAGCGGCTGGACGGTCGGCATCAAGCATTGGCGCGAGCTGTATTGTCACGACACCACGTGCTGCCCGTTGCCCGGGCGTCCGGTGTCGCAGATCCGGGACAGTGCTTTGAACGCCGAACTCGTCTACAACGGCAGCACCTATGCAGCGTCGGCGGCGGAGGCAGCAGCCGGTGCAGCGCCGACAACCTCCCGCGGCGAACACTCTGCAGGAGAAATGCCACCCGGTGCCGCATTCCCGGCCGCCCTTGCGCCGACGGCCATACAGCGGGAGGCAGACCAGTTGGCCGACGGACTTGCCGGGAGCTGGACTGCTCCGTCTATCTACTTCCATACCCTCCGCCGGTGGGAGGATGCCTTGACCGCGAACCATGCGGGGAGCATGACAGCCCAAGCGCAAGCCTTCCTGCTTGCGAGCCTGACCGAGAACGCGGTGCGGGACGCCATCGCCATCTTCGCCTGCAGCGGCCTGGAGACCGCTTTCCTCTGGGCGAGCGCGGCAGGCCTCCTCAATGGCACTGGTCCGCGGACAGATGCCGCGACGGAATTCGGGCCGTTGCCGGAGACCGATGATCCTGCGGCGGCCCGGGACTGGTCGAAGATCCTGGTCGGTGATTCGCCCCAGGCTCCGGACTGGGAGCGCGTGGACGCCACAGCGAGATTACTCGGACAGCTACACGCAGTGGGCGCCGGCCACTCGCGTGCCGCCGCCGGTACGCTGCACGCGTGGATCGAATGGGCACGGGGCCGCGGTTCGCATGCCCACCAGCGCGCCGAAGCATGCCTGCGCGAACGCCCCGGGTACCGGCTTGCCGAGTTGGTCCGGGAACTGGCGGGCAGCGGGATGCTACCGCTGTGGGCACGCCGGCGGGAGACGGCTTGGCCCGGCCTGAGGCATTTGGCCGCTTAGCCGGGGACGCAGGCGGCCCCAAATCCGGTTCTTCCGGCGGACTGAATCGTGAGACAATGGGAACCGAGACCCGGTTGGGTTCGTGTTTCAAACAGCGGTACTTTCTTCGGGAATACCGCAGCCGCGGATCAGGTTATGCCATGCAGACCCTGCGTCCGTGACTTTGGTTTGAAATCAAACACGGACTTGACAGGGTCATAGTGGTGTTGCCCGCAGGTAGCGTCACAGACCGCCGTACGAAAGGTTCTCTGTGTCACCGGACAAGAAGACTGTTGCAGCTCCCGATGAGGAGACTGCTGCCTCCGCTCCGAAGAAGTCCGCGACTGCCAAGCGCACCGGCGCCCAGTCAGCGGCAGCGGCAGAAGCCGCTCCCAAGCGGCGCGGCCGGAAGCCGGGTGCTGCCGCCAAAAAGGAAGCGGGCACCGCCGAACCGGCCACGGAAGAAGTCGACGAAGATCCGGATGTAGAGACGGATCCCGCGGACGAAGATGTCGAAGCCACCGAGGAAGCCGGTGCCAAGAAGGGCAAGGAAGGCGAAACCGGTTCCGGCTTCGTCTACTCCGATGCTGACGACGACGACGCCCCCGCCCAGCAAGTAGTCTCCGCCGGCGCTACCGCGGACCCCGTCAAGGACTACCTGAAGCAGATCGGCAAGGTCGCCCTGCTCAACGCTGAGCAGGAAGTCGATCTAGCGCTGCGGATCGAGGCCGGCCTCTTCGCCGAAGAGAAGCTGGCCAAGGACGACGGCACCATGGAAACGCGGCTGCGCCGTGACCTGGAGCAGATCGTCCACGACGGCAAGCGAGCCAAAAACCACTTGCTCGAAGCCAACCTCCGCCTGGTGGTCTCGCTGGCCAAGCGCTACACCGGCCGCGGCATGCTCTTCCTGGACCTGATCCAGGAAGGCAACCTGGGCCTCATCCGCGCGGTCGAGAAGTTCGACTACACCAAGGGCTTCAAGTTCTCCACCTATGCAACCTGGTGGATCCGTCAGGCCATCACCCGCGCCATGGCGGACCAGGCCCGCACCATCCGCATCCCGGTGCACATGGTGGAAGTCATCAACAAGCTGGCCCGCGTGCAGCGCCAAATGCTCCAGGACCTGGGCCGCGAGCCTACGCCCGAAGAGCTGGCGAAGGAACTGGACATGACCCCCGAAAAGGTCGTCGAGGTCCAGAAGTACGGCCGCGAGCCGATCTCCCTGCACACACCGCTGGGCGAAGACGGCGACTCGGAGTTCGGCGACTTGATCGAAGACTCCGAAGCTGTGGTTCCCGCCGACGCGGTCAGCTTCACCTTGCTGCAGGAACAGTTGCACTCGGTGCTTGACACGCTGTCCGAGCGCGAAGCCGGCGTGGTGGCCATGCGCTTCGGCCTGACAGACGGTCAGCCGAAGACTTTAGACGAAATCGGCAAGGTCTACGGCGTCACGCGTGAGCGCATCCGCCAGATCGAATCGAAGACCATGTCCAAGCTGCGGCACCCGTCGCGGTCGCAGGTACTGCGCGACTACCTGGACTGATCCCACAACGCAGCAGCAGGGCCGGCTCCCCGAGAGGGGGGACCGGCCCTGCTGCCGTTAACCCGCCGGTGGTGAAGCAGCAGAACAAGCCGCGGTGCCGCCGTCGGGACCCGCCGGTCCGCCGGACAAGCGAAGGGCGCCGTTCCCTCTGCGGGGAACGGCGCCCTTCAACGTGGGTACCTGTCAGGCCATGCCGCGCGCGGTGAGGCTGCGCCGGCAGCTTTTCCGGCAGGGCTTATTCGGCGTTGGCGCCGGCCTTTTCGGTCAGCCGGCCGGTTTCGTCCTGCCACTCCGAGGCTTTCGAGCGAAGCTGCGGCTCGTGCTGCCGGGCATGGTGCCCGCAGAAGAGGAGTTCGCCGCCAGAGGAGGCCAGGACCACCCGTACATAGGCCTGAGCGCCACAACGGTCGCAACGGTCCATTGCGGTCAGTTCACGGGGGGCTACTGCTGTTGTCATGATGACCTCCTTACGAGTGCGTCTATCCATACAACCATCCGGACCTCGCAAAACTTCGCATCTTTAGGTCACTTTCGCTCACCGCGTATCACATGTGGGTAACAGCAGGGAGCTGCGTCACATGCGGCAGCTCGGTTCGGCGCGGTGCACCGGCGCGCAGGCAAAGGGGATTAGCCTAGTAACGGTCCGTTATTCGCGGCGGGCCGCGGCCAGGAACCGCAGTTCTGTCTTGCCAAGGAGCACCTTTACACGTGGCGCCAACGAAGTCTGAGTACACAGCACGCCATCTTTCCGTCTTGGAAGGGTTGGAAGCCGTCCGCAAACGGCCGGGCATGTACATCGGTTCAACCGATTCGCGCGGGTTGATGCACTGCCTCTGGGAAATCATCGACAACTCGGTGGACGAGGCCCTGGCAGGCTACGGACAGAGCATTAAGATCACCCTGCACCCGGACGGGGCCGTGGAGATTCACGACGACGGCCGCGGTATCCCAGTCGATGTCGAGCCGAAGACCGGTTTGAGCGGCGTGGAAGTGGTGTTCACCAAGCTGCATGCCGGCGGCAAGTTCGGCGGCGGCTCCTACACCGCCTCAGGTGGCCTGCACGGCGTGGGCGCCAGCGTCGTCAACGCCCTGTCCTCCCGGCTGGATGTCCAGGTGGACCGCGGCGGCAAGACGTACGGAATGTCCTTCCGGCGCGGCGAACCCGGCAAATTCATCGACCCGGCCAAGGGGCCGGGCCCGGAATCCGCCTTCGAGCCGTTCGTCACCGGCTCGAAGCTGGAAGTGGTTGGTACCGCCAAGCGCGGCGTGACCGGCACACGTATCCGGTATTGGGGAGACCGGCAGATCTTCACCCCCGACGCCAAGTTTTCCTACGAAGAGCTGCAGAATAGGGCCCGGCAGACCTCCTTCTTGGTGCCCGGGCTGAAGATCACGCTGCGCGACGAGCGCAGGATGCCCGGCACCCCCGGCGAAGACGGCCCGTTCGACGAGGTGTTCCACCACGACGGCGGCATCGCCGAGTTCGTCGATTACCTGGCCAACGACAGCGCCGTCACCGATGTCTGGCGCTTCCACGGTTCGGGCAAGTTCAAGGAAACCGTTCCGGTGCTCGACGAGAACGGCCACAGCAAAATAACCGAGGTCGACCGCGACTGTGAGGTGGACGTGGCCCTGCGCTGGGGCATCGGCTACGACACCACGGTGCGTTCGTTCGTGAACATCATCGCCACGCCCAAGGGCGGCACGCACCAGAGCGGCTTCGAACAGGCGCTGTTGAAAACCTTCCGCAAGGTGATTGAGGCCAACGCCCGCAAGCTCAAGGCGGGCAACGACAAGATCGAGAAGGACGACGTCTTCGCGGGCCTGACCGCGGTGCTCACCGTCCGCCTGGCCGAGCCGCAGTTCGAGGGCCAGACCAAGGAGATCCTCGGCACCTCAGCCGTGCGCGCCATCGTGTCGCGCGTGGTGGAGAAGGAGCTGTCGGCAAAGCTCGCTTCCTCGAACCGAGGGGACAAGGCGCAATCCGCGCTGCTGCTGGAGAAGGTCGTCAGCGAGATGAAATCCCGCATCTCGGCCCGGGTCCACAAGGAGACCCAGCGGCGGAAGAATGCGCTGGAGACATCCACCATGCCCGCAAAGCTGATCGACTGCCGCACCAACGAGGTCGAACGGTCCGAGCTGTTCATCGTCGAGGGCGACAGCGCCCTGGGCACCGCCCGGCTGGCTCGCTCCTCGGACCATCAGGCGCTGCTGCCGATCCGCGGCAAGATCCTCAACGTTCAGAAAGCCTCCGTGGGAGACATGCTGAACAACGCCGAATGTGCCGCCATCATCCAGGTGGTGGGGGCCGGATCCGGCCGCAGCTTCCAGCTGGATGCCGCCCGCTACGGCAAGGTCGTCCTGATGACCGACGCCGACGTCGACGGCGCGCACATCCGCACGCTGCTGTTGACGCTATTCTTCCGCTACATGCGGCCGCTGGTGGATGCCGGCCGGGTCTACGCCGCGGTGCCGCCGCTGCACCGGGTGGAGATCATCAACGCCGGTTCCAAAGCCAACGAAGTGGTGTACACCTATTCGGAAAACGAGCTGCACAAGCTGCTCGCCACCCTGGAGCAGGACGGCAGGAAGTACAAGGAACCGATCCAGCGCTACAAGGGGCTGGGCGAGATGGACGCCGACCAATTGGCCGAAACCACCATGGAACCAAGGCATCGCACGTTGCGCAGGGTGCGGATCGAGGACGCCGAAGCGGCCGAACGGTCCTTCGACCTGTTGATGGGTTCGGATGTGGCGCCGCGCAAGGAGTTCATCGTTGCCGGAGCCTCGATGCTGGACCGCGAACGGATCGACGCCTAAGACGCCAGCCCGGGTGCCACCAGCAACACGGTTGGCACCGCCAGCAGCAAGACCGACCCCAGCAGCACCGCCGATTGCGCGGGCCGGCCGAGGCCGGGAACGGGGGAGAGCAGCCGCCGCAGCCGGTGCGCCGTGACAAAGGTTTCCGTCTCGGCCGCGCCGAGCAACGCCTTGGCAGGGTCGCCCACGCCGGTGGTCAAGGTGCCTGCCCCCGGCTGCGGCCGCTCGCCCGCCGCGACGACGGCGATCGCCCGCACCAGCGTCTCGCGGTCCGAGGTCTTCAAGGCGTGGTCGTCTGCGAGCATCTCGGTCAGTTCGTTCACGGCCGTCCTGGCCAGCTTCGACGTGGGCAGCCACGGCAGCGCTGCCCGCCAGGCGGCGAAGGCCCACAACAACAGGTCGTGGCGCTGATCCAGATGCGCCTTTTCGTGCGTCATCACGGCCTGCAGTTCGTCGGGGGAGAGTAACTCGAGCAGTCCGTCCGAGAGCACCGTGACGGAGCCGCCGCCGCCCGGCAGGCAGTAGGCGACCGGTGCCGGATGGTTGATCACCAGCGTCCGCGGTGAGTCCTCGGACGGGGAGCTGAGCAAGTTCAGCAGGTCGCGGTGCCGGGCGCGCTGCTTGCGGATTTTGTAATAGGTCAGCAGCAAGGTGAAGACCAGGTGCACGGTCAACAGCAGGGCCGCGCTGAGGGCGAACACATGGATCAGGTCCAGCCCGGCAGCTGGGCTGTCGTCCAGCAGCAGGCCGGTCAGGCCACGGAGGCCCTGCAGCAGGTTTTCCCCCAGCGGTTCCAGTCCCCACGTCAGCATGGCGCCGATCATGGACAATCCGCCGGCCAAGGCGATGGCCTGCCACAGCACCAATGCCGTCTCCGGGCTGCGGGCCGTCCAGCGTGCCCGCGAGAGCATGATGGGAGCCGGCCACGCCAGAATTACCGCCAAGGCGGCCAGCAGGTAGGAGGCCAGGAACATTCGGTTTTAGTCGGAGGAGAGGATCTTGCGCAGCGCTTCGGCCTCTTGCTCGCTGACCGTGCCGATGAACCGGGCCAGGACGGCCTCGCGGTCCGGCGCCGAGCCCAAGACTTCGTGCATCAGCTCCACGGTGTGCTCTTCGCGGCTGGTGACGGCCCGGTAGCGGTGCGGGCGGATATCCCGGCCGCGCTGCACCAGTCCCTTTTTCTCCAGCCGGGACAGCACTGTCAGAACCGTGGTGACGGCCAGTTCCTTGCCGTCCGCTCCGTCGGCGGTGGTCTGTGCCAGCAGGTCGCGCAGTTCGTTGGCCGTCAGCCCGGTTTCTTCAGGTTCGGCGGCGTTCTGGGACCACAGCACGTCCATGACTGCCCGTTCCAGATCTCCGAGAGTAGCCATTTGGTTCCTTTTCGTCTCTTAACGTCGCATTTCGGCCAGCGGAACCTTCCCGCGACCGTGCTCTTGGTCTCTAATTTACCGTCTTTCGGGCAAATGTTCTACAGTACGTAGAAGATTAAGTTCTACGGCTTGTAGAAAAGCTCCCGGAACCGTCCGGGATCCACGTCAGTCCGGGAGGCACGGGTTGGAAGCACTGGAAATCGCGCGGTGGCAGTTCGGCATCACCACCGTCTACCACTTCCTGATGGTGCCCTTGACCATTGGTCTGGGGCTGCTGGTCGCGATCATGCACACGGCTTGGTACCGCACCGGCAAGGACCAGTACCTGCGGATGACCAAGTTCTGGGGCAAGTTGTTCCTGATCAACTTCATCATGGGCGTGGCCACCGGCCTGGTCCAGGAGTTCCAGTTCGGCATGGCCTGGAGCGAGTACAGCCGCTTCGTCGGGGACGTCTTCGGCGCCCCACTGGCCATGGAAGCGCTGCTGGCGTTCTTCGTCGAGTCCATCTTCCTGGGCCTGTGGATTTTCGGCTGGGGCCGGCTGCCCAAGGCCGTGCACCTGCTCAGCATCTGGTGTGCCTCGCTGGCCACCATCGCGTCGGCCTACTTCATCCTGGCCGCCAACTCCTGGATGCAGCACCCGGTCGGCGTCGAAATGATCGACGGGCGGCCGGTCATGGTGGACGTGTGGGCCGTGCTGACGAACAACACCCTGCTGGTGGCCTTCCCGCACACGATTTTCGGCGCGCTCTCGGTTGCCGGCGGTTTCCTGCTGGGCATCAGCTGGTACCACCTGTGGAAGCGCCGCCGGGACGGCATCGATACCGTCGGTGCCGACGGCCGCGTGGTCGTCGGTTCGGATCCGGCCCGGGGCCGGGACGCGGCGGACCACAAGGTCTGGCTCCGCTCGCTGCGGATCGGCGCCGTCGTCGCGGTTTTCTCCTTTGCCGGCGTCTCCCTCACGGGTGACCTGCAGGCCAAGCTCATGTTTGACCAGCAGCCCATGAAGATGGCTGCCGCCGAGGCGGCCTGCCACGACGGCACCGGCTTCTCCATCCTGTCGGTTGGTGACCTCGGGTCCAACGACTGCAGCGACATGGTGGCCGTGGTGGAACTGCCCGGGATGCTCTCCTTCCTGGCCAACGGCGACTTCGACACCGACATCCGCGGCATCAACACCCTGCTGCCGGAGTACCAGGAACGGTTTGGCACGCACCTGCCGGACAACCCGATCTACGGCGAGCGCGCCGGCACGGAAATCGACTACGTGCCGGTCATGGAGGTCACCTACTGGGGTTTCCGCATCATGATCACCTTCGGCATGCTGGCGGCGGCCGCCGCCGTCGTCGCCCTGTGGGTGGTGCGCAAGGGCACCGTGCCCGAATCGAAGTGGCTGATGCGGCTGGCCGTGTTCGGCATCCTGGCTCCGTTTGGCGCGAACTCGGCCGGTTGGATCTTCACGGAAATGGGCCGCCAGCCGTTCGTGGTTGCTCCCAACCCGGATCCCGACGGCATCGATAACGTCTTCATGTTCACGGCCGCCGCGGTCTCGCCGGGCGTCTCGCTGGGGGAGCTGATCTTCTCGCTGAGCGCCTTCACGCTGGTCTACGGCACGCTGCTGGTGGTGGAAGTGAAGCTGCTCGCGACCTACTGCCGCGGCGGTGTGCCCTCGGCGATGCCTGAACTGCTGCACGGATCGTCCGCGGAAGGCGCGAAGAAGGACGACGACGGCGGCCGGGACGGCGGCGGCGACGGCACCGGCGGCCGCGGCAAGGACGGCAGCGCCGATGATGTGCTCGCCTTCGCCTACTGAACTTATCTCCCACGGAACGATAAGAGGACTACATGGAAAACCTGCCCACCGTCTGGTTCATCGTCATCGCCTTCTTCTGGACCGGCTACCTGTTCCTGGAAGGATTCGACCTCGGCGTCGGCATGATGATGCGCGGCTTCGCGCGGAACAACACCGAGCGCCGCGTGCTGCTGAACACCATCGGCCCGGTCTGGGACGGCAACGAAGTCTGGCTGATCACCGCGGGGGCGGCCACGTTTGCGGCCTTCCCGCAGTGGTACGCCGCCCTGTTCTCCGGCCTCTACCTCCCCCTGGTGTTGGTGCTGCTGGCCCTGATTTTCCGCGCCGTCGGCATCGAATACCGCGGCAAGGTGGACTCCGACCGCTGGCGGTCCCGCTGGGACTGGGCGATCGCGCTGGGCTCGCTGGTGGCAGCTTTCGGCGTCGGCGCCATGCTTGCCCTGACTACCACCGGGCTGCCCCTGAACGCCAACGGCGACCGGGTGGGCGGAGCATTCGCCTGGTTCAACGGTTACGCCGTGCTCGGCGGCCTCGCCGTGGTGGGCTTTAGCTTGGTGCATGCGGCAGCGTTCCTGGCGCTGAAGACCGACGGCGACATCCGGCTGCGGGCCAAGGCACTGGTGATGCGCTGGCTGCCGGTGGCGCTGCTGCCGATGGCCGTCTGGGCCGCGGCGCTGGTGCTGCGCAACGGCAAGACGGTCACGGCAGTGACCCTGGTGGTTGCCGCTGCCGGCGCGGTGGCCGCGTGGCTGCTGGCCAAGGCCGGCCGGGACGGGCTCTCCTTCGCCGGGCTCGGCATCTTCCTGGTGGCCGGGACGGTGACGATCTTCACCGCGGTGTTCCCCACGGTGCTGCCCTCCACCCTCGATGAGGCCTTTAGCCTGACGGTGGAATCGGCCTCGTCCTCCGATTACACGCTGGGCGTGATGAGTGTGGTGGCGCTGTTTGGCATCCCGGCCGTGTTGGTCTACCAGGGCTACACCTATTGGGTGTTCCGCAAACGGGTGAGTTCGTCCGCCATCCCCGCCGCGCACGCCGTCGTCGCACAGTGAAGTCAGCACAGTGAAGGAAGCACAGTGAAGCCCATGCCGCCGGTGGGCGCGGCCGGCAAGCGCGCGCTGTACCTGCTGGGGCTGGCCGCGGCGGTCAAAGCCGCCGGGCTGGTGCTGCTCGCGTCGGCGGTGGCCGCCGGGGTGGCCGGCCTGGCGGCCGGGACCTTTAGCTGGGACGGGGTGCTGCTGCCAGGTGTCATCGGCGCCCTGCTGCGCTCGGCGGCGGCCTGGGGCCAGGATGTGGCGGCCCAGCGGGCCGCGGCCGGAGTCAAGGAGGACCTGCGGGCCCGCCTCTCCGCGCGGATCCTGGACGACGGAGGTGCCACCTCTTCCGGGGCGAACTCCACCGGTGACGGGGCCCTGAGCGTGCTGGCCACCAGGGGCCTGGACAACCTGGACGACTACTACACCAAGTACCTGCCGGCGCTGGTGACCTGTGCCGTGGTGCCCCTGCTGGTGGGGCTGCGAATCCTGACCGCGGACTGGGTCAGTGCGCTGATCGTGGTGCTCACGCTGCCGCTGGTGCCGGTCTTTATGATCCTGATCGGCAAGCACACCGAAGACCGGACGGAACAGGCGGCCGCGGCCTTGGACCGGCTGTCCGACCACCTGCTGGAACTTGCCCGCGGGCTTCCGGTCCTGGTCGGCCTGGGCCGGGCCGCGGCACAGACCAAGGCGCTGCGCGATGTCGCCGACGCCTACCGCGAACGGACCATGGCCACCTTGCGGGTCGCCTTCCTCTCCTCACTGGCGCTGGAACTGATCGCCACCATTTCCGTGGCCGTGGTGGCCGTGTTCGTGGGCATCCGGCTGGTCTATGGCGGGATGGAACTGGAAGCCGGGTTGCTGGCGCTGATTCTGGCCCCGGACTGTTTCCAGCCGCTGCGCGACCTCGGCTCCGCGCACCATGCGAGCGAAGACGGAGTGGAATCACTCCAGCGCAGCAAAGCCGTGCTGGACGCACCGGCCGGCCGGCCACTGGTGCCGACTGCCGGTCCTGCGCCGGCAGCCGGTCCCGCGCCAGCCGACGGGGGAGCACCGGAAGTGCGAGTGTCCGGGCTGTCCGCCGGGTACCCCGGGCGGGGGCAAGTGCTGGAGGATTTGGACTTCACCGCGCCGGCGGGCCGCATCACCGCCCTGTCCGGACCGAGCGGCGGCGGCAAGAGCACCGTGCTGGAAGTGCTGGCCGGCCTACGCCGCGACGGCGCGGGCATCCGGCTGGCCGGGAAAGTGTCCGGCATCCACCGCGGCCGGATCGCCTGGATTCCGCAACACCCGGTTCCCTCGGAGGCGACGGCGGCCGAAGAGGTGGCCCTGTATGCGGGGCTGGCCGGACCTGCCGGGCGGGCAGCAGCAGCGGAAGCGCTGTCACGCGTGAACGCCGCCGGTCTGGCGGACGCCGACACCGGCGACCTCAGCCCCGGCGAACTGCGCCGGGTGGCCGTGGCGCGGGCGCTGGCCCGGATCGATCACGTCCCCGGCGTGGATGTGCTGCTCGCCGATGAACCCACGGCCCATGTGGACGCGGAGAGTGCGCGCGCCATTGAGGCCGCGCTGGCCGGGCTGCGCGGACGCGTGACCACCGTGCTGGTGGCCCATGACCCGGACACGATGGCGCTCGCCGACCACGTGGTGCCGGTAGGTCAGTCCTTCACGGAAGCAGCCACCGCCGCGGCGTCGCCCAACCATGTTGCGCACAGCGCGGCAGCGGAGCCGGACATCGACCCTGCGGCCGAGGTACTGGACGTCCGCGCGGACGCACCGGGCGCGGGCGTCGCCGCAGCTGGACCCGGCCTGTGGCGGCAAGCGGCCCTGCTGCGGCCGTGGAGCCCGCGGTTCCTGGCCGCGCTGTGCTTTGGCCTCGGCGCGGCGCTCTTCGCCGTCTCGCTGGCCGGTCTGTCCGGCTGGCTGATTGTCTACGCCAGCGAGCAGCCCCCGATCCTGCACCTGATGACTTCCATTGTGGGGGTCCGGTTCTTCGGCATCGGACGCTCGGTGCTGCGGTACCAGGAACGGCTGAAGCTGCACGACGCGGTCTTCGAAAGCACCGACCGGCTGCGGATCCGGCTGTGGAACGGACTGCTGCAGCGGCCGGTAGCCTGGCGGCGGCTGGCCCGCGGCGGCGGTGCCCTGGAACGGCTGGTCGGCGATGTTGACGAACTGCGCGACGTGGCGCCGCGGGCCGTCTTCGCGCCGCTGGTGGGCCTCCTGGTGGCTGCAGCCTCCTGTGTGGCCACGGCGTTGCTGATGCCCGCGGCCCTCGGCTGGCAGCTGCTGCTTTCGGTGGTCTGCGTGGTGCTGGCGCCGGCCGTGACGCGGTGGGCGGACCGCCACGCGCAGGCCACCAACGTACAGCTCAAGGGCAGGTCGCTGAACGCCGTGACGCGGCTGCTCGCGGCCGCCCCGGACCTGGCCGCCAACACGGCCGCCCGGCCGCTGCTGCAGCGGGCCCGCCGGTTGGACCGGCAGGCGACGGCGGCAGTGCAGCGCAGCGCCTGGGCGCAAGGACTAGGCCACGGACTGACCGCGCTGGCCTGTTCGCTGGCCGCGGTGGTGATGATTGGAGCAGCCGGCGGCACCGCGCCGGGGGTGGCCGCCGTCGTCGTCCTCATGCAGTTGGCGCTGGTGGAACCGCTCATGGCTGTCAACACCGCGGTGCAGCAATGGGGTGCCTGGCGCGCTGCCGGCGCGCGGGTGATACCGGATCTGGGCAGCACGGCGATCCCGGCCGAGGACGCGGCCGCCGGGGCCGCCGTCGAAACGCTGGAGCTGCGGGACGCGTCCTATCGGTATCCCGACGCGGCGCAGGACGCCTTCGCCGGAGTAGATCTGGGGGTGGAACGCGGGCAATGGCTGGCCGTGACGGGACCCTCGGGCAGCGGAAAGTCCACCCTGCTGGGCGTGCTGCTGGGATTCCTGCCGCCGGCGTCCGGCCAGTATCTGGTCAACGGCGCGCCCGGCGACGCGCCGCGCTCGGCCATCGCCTGGATGCCGCAGGATGCGCATCTGTTCAACTCGACGGTGCGGGCCAACCTGCTGCTGGCCCGGCGGCCCGAAGAGGCTCCCAGCGAGGAGCAGATGCGCTCGGCGCTGGCCGCCGTGGGACTCGGCGGATTCCTGGCCGAGCTCCCGGAGGGACTCGACACGCGGATCGGCCCGGGCGGGCACTTCCTCTCCGGCGGCCAGCGGCAGCGGTTGGCCGTGGCCAGGGCACTGCTGGCCGACTCGGACGTGGTGCTGCTGGATGAACCGACCGCCCATTTGGACCGCGAGGCGGCGGACGCCCTGCTGCTGGATCTGCGGCGGGCGCTCGCCGGGAAAGCGGTGGTGATGGTGACCCACGACGAGCGTCAGGCGGAGTGGTGCGAGCACCGGCTGCGGATGTCTACCGGCAGGTACGCTGCTGCCTTAGGCTGAGGCAATGACGAATCCCGATCTCCCGGCCGACCCCGGCGGTGCCCTGCAGTGGCGGGCCATGACGGAAGCGGACATCGACGGCTGGCACCGGTTGATCCATCGGATGGCCGCGGTGGACAAGCCCGTGTGGATCGAGACGACGGCGGATTTGGCGGAGGCCTTCGACGACCCCGCCAACGACCCGGCGGAGTGCACCGCCATCGGGCTGGATGCCGACGGGACGGTGCGCGCCGTGGGCCGGGTCTATGCGAACGCCGGCTCACCGGCGGCCCACACCTGGGGCGGGGTGGATCCGGACTGGCGCCGGCGCGGCGTCGGCAAGGCGCTCTACGCGTGGCAGGCCGACCGCCAGCGCCGCCGATTCCAAGCGGCCGGCATCACCGGCGGCGTCCTGCGGAGCAGCACGGAGGAACACGATCCGGCGCACAACGCGCTGATGGCCGCGGTGGGCGCCAACGTGGTGCGCTACTTCACCGAAATGACCCGGCCGCTTCAGGAGATTCCGGACGCGCCGCTGCCGCCGGGCTTCGTGTTTGTGGACCTGAACCCGGGCGACAGCGACGCCGTGCGGCTGGCCCACAACGAGGCGTTCGCGGACCACTGGGGCAGCGAGCCCAGGGACGAGCGCCGGTGGAAGACCCTGGTGCAGCACCCGGAGACCAAGCCGGAATGGAGCATGTCGGTGGTGGAGGCCGCGTCCGGCGAGACGGTGGCGTATCAGGTGGCCAGCTTTGATCCGGAGTACAAAATCCAGTCAGGGTACGACGAAGGCTTCACCAACCTGCTGGGCGTCCGCAGGCCGTGGCGCGGCCGCGGGCTCGCCCAGTCGCTGCTGGCCGAAGCCATGCGCCGGTTCCGGGCCGGCGGGATGGCACATGCCGGGCTGGGCGTGGACACCGAGAACCCCAGCGGGGCGCTGGCCCTCTACACCCGGATGGGCTACGTGCCGACCAAGCGCTACCTGGACTACGAACTGCCGCTGACCTGACCTGGAGGCGGCTACGCGCCGACGTCGGGCGTGGCGCGTTGGTGCGTTGGTTTCGTGAGGCCGCTACGCGCCGACGTCGTGCAGGTGGTGCGTGACATCGTGCAGGAAATAGCTGCCCAGGGTGGTGACCGTGAAAACCGAGCCGTTGCTGCGCGTGCCGCCCCGGTCCCACTCGGCCGGGGTCACCGCGTTGAAGGCGGCCGCCGCATCGGCTGCTGCCGCGGCCAACTCCTCGGCCACGGCGCGCGGGTCCAGGCTGGCGTACTGTCCCTCCAGCGCCGCGGCATCCTGGTCCCAGTCCGCGAAGTCCGGATTGTCCTGATCCAGCATCAGCTGGAGCCGGGATTCGAACACCCGGCAGACGTCGCGCACGTGGGCCGCGTACTCCAGGACGGACCAGGTGCTGCTGTCCGGGCGGATGCCCACCTCGGGCTCCGCCAGGGCGGCCTGCCAGCGCGGCACGGAGGCCAGCACCGCCGGGCCGATCCGATCCGGCGTGATGCCGGCCGGATCGAAGCCGCATTCGGGACAGGGCCGTTCGGTGACCCAGGTCCAGTCTTTGGTGTCGGGAGTGATCGGCATGCTGCCAGCCTACGAGTCTTCCGGTTCCTGCTGCGACGAGGACGGTCCAGACAGGAACAGACCTGACAAGGACGGGCCGACGGCGTCCACGGACTGGGACAGCGGAATGCCGGAACCATCGCGGCGGCCATGTTCGGTGGGCAATGCCCGCGAGGCCCCGTTGGACGAACTGCCCTTCGCGGGACCGTGCCCGGCCCACGCCAACGTGAGCACGCCTTCGCCCTTGAGGAAGCGGTGCGCGCGGACGCCGCCGGTGGCCCGGCCCTTCGCCGGGTACTCGGCGAACGGGGTGACCTTGACGGATCCGGGGGAGGTGCCCGGCAGGGCATCCTGGGTGGAAGCAACGGTAACCACGACGGCGGCCTCATCGCCGGCGGCGACCGAGCCGAAGAACGCTACCGAGTCCTCGGGGGCGAGCTTGATCCCCGCCACACCGCCGGCGGTACGACCCTGGGCGCGCACCGTGGAGGCCGGGAAGTGCAGCAGCTGTGCCTGGCGCGTGATGAAGACCAGTTCGTCGTCGTCGGCCGGCACGCACAGGCCCACAATGTAGTCCTTGGGCTTCAGCGCGATGATCTCCCAGGCCTCCCGGTTCAGCGGGTAGTCCGGGGTGATGCGTTTGGCCACGCCCTGCGCGGTGCCGATGGCCAGCACCTTGTCCAGCGGCGCCAACGCCACCAGGGACTCGCCCTTCGCCAGCGTGATGAACTCCTTGACCGGAACGCCGCCGGCCAGGTTCGGGGATCCGGCCGCCCCGGCGAGCACCGGCATGTCCAGCACCGGTAGCCGCAGCATCCGGCCCAGCGAGGTGACGGCTCCGATCTCCGCCCGCGCCGTGGTCTTCACCACGGACAGCAGCGCGTCGTGCCGGAGCCGCTGGCCGTCCGCCAAGGGCTCCTGGTCCACCGTGCGGGCCAGCTGGCCGGACGCGGAGAGCAGCACCCAGCACGGGTCGTCGGCAATCTGCAGCGGCAGGGCCGCCTTGGCGTTCTTGCCCGCGGCGGCGGGGGCCGGGAGCGCGGTGCCGCGAAGTGGGGCGGCGGCCTCGGATTCGAGCAGCACGGTCCGCCGCGGCGTGGCGTAGAGCGCGGATACTTCGCCCAGTTCGGTGGAGACCAGCTGGCGCAGCCTTGACTCGTTGGCGAGGATCTCCTCCAACTCCGCAATCTCGCGGCGCAGTTCGTCCTGTTCCTTCTCCAGCTCGATCCGCGAGTACTTCGTCAGCTGGCGGAGCCGCAGTTCAAGGATGTAGTTGGCCTGGATCTCGGACAGGTCGTAGATAGCCATCAGCCGTTCGCGGGCGGCGGCGGGTTCGTCCGAGGACCGGATGATCTGGATGACCTCGTCGATGTCCACGATGGCAATCAACAGGCCTTCGACCAGATGCAGCCGGTCCTTCTTCTTGCCCAGCCGGAACGCCGTGCGCCGGCGGACCACGCCGATGCGGTGGTCCACGTAGACCTGGAGCAGTTCCAGCAGGCCCAGCGTGCGCGGCTGCCCGTCCACCAGCGTGACGTTGTTGATGCCGAAGGAATCTTCCATCGGCGAATAGCGGTACAGCTGGGCGAGCACGGCGTTCGGGTTGAAGCCGTTTTTCAGTTCAATGACCAGGCGCAGGCCGTGCTGCCGGTCGGTCAGGTCAACTATGTCGCTGATGCCCTGCAGCTTCTTGGACGTGACCGCGTCCTTGATCTTCTCGATCACCTTCTCCGGCCCGACGCCGTAGGGCAGCTCGGTGACCACCAGGCCGGTGCGGCGGGCGGTGAGCTTTTCAACCTCCACCTTGGCGCGGGTCTTGAACGAGCCGCGGCCGGTGGCGTACGCGTCCCGGATGCCGTCCAGCCCCACGATCTTGCCGCCCGAAGGCAGGTCCGGGCCCGGGACGAACCGGATGATGTCCTCGAGCGTGGCCTCCGGATTGGCGATCAGGTGCTGGGCCGCGGCGATCACTTCGCCCAGGTTGTGTGGAGCCATGTTGGTGGCCATGCCCACCGCGATGCCGGAGGACCCGTTGACCAAGAGGTTGGGGAACGCGGCCGGGAGCACCTCCGGCTGCATCAGCTGGTTGTCGTAGTTGGGAACGAAGTCCACGACGTCTTCGTCCAGGTGGTCCGTCAGCGCCAGAGCCGGGGCCGCCAGCCGCGCCTCGGTGTACCGCGGAGCCGCCGGACCGTCGTCGAGCGATCCGAAGTTGCCGTGCCCGTCGATCAGCGGCATCCGCAGCGAGAACGACTGCGCCATGCGCACCATCGCGTCGTAAATGGCGGCGTCGCCGTGCGGGTGGAGCTTGCCCATCACTTCGCCGACCACGCGGGCGGACTTCACGTGCCCCCGGTCCGGCCGCAGCCCCATCTGGGACATCATGTACAGAATGCGGCGCTGCACCGGCTTCAACCCGTCGCGGGCATCGGGCAGGGCGCGCGAGTAGATGACCGAGTAGGCGTATTCGAGGAAGGAGCCTTCCATCTCGGAGGTCACGTCAATATCGACGATGTTCTCCGTGAAGTCCTCTTCGGGGGCTGGAGTCTGGCGACGGGGCATGGGTAGTGCTTCGGTCCTTAGTTAAATGTTGCGGATACAGTGAGTTTATGGCGCAAGAGGCTGATTCCCCGGATTATCCGGATTATTGGGAAGCGGATGTCGTGCTGCGCGACGGCGGGACGGCGCACCTGCGACCCATAGTCCCGGCCGACGCCGAGGCGCTGCAGGCCTTCCACGTGGGGCAATCGGAGAGCTCCATCTACCTGCGCTTTTTCACCTTCAAGGCCAAGCTCAGCGCGCGCGAACTGGCCCGCTTCACCAACGTCGACTATGTCAACCGCGTGGCCTTTGTGACCACCGTCGGCGATGAGATTATCGGGATCGGCCGCTATGACCGGCTCGACGATCCGGCCGAGGCGGAGGTTGCCTTCAACATTTCGGACGCCCACCAGGGGCGCGGGCTGGGATCCATTCTGCTGGAGCACCTGGCGGCGGCGGCCCGGGAAAACGGCATCAGCAAGTTTTCCGCCGAGGTGCTGCCGGAGAACCGGAAGATGATCACCGTCTTCAACGACGCGGGGTATGAAGTGCGGCGCCATTTCGACGACGGTGTGGTCGCCTTGCAATTCGACCTCGATCCGACCGAACGGTCGCGTGCCGTCATGGCCTCCCGCGAGCACCGGGCCGAGGCCAAGAGCGTTGCTTCCTTGCTCGCGCCCGGATCCGTGGCGGTGATCGGCGCCAGCCGGGACTGGGGCAGCGTGGGCTACTCGCTGCTGGAGAACATCATCGAATCCGGCTTTACCGGCCCTGTCTATGCCATCAACCCGCAGGCCTTTGAACTCAACGGCATGATCTCCTACGGGACCATCGCCGAGGTCCCGGAGCCGGTGGAACTCGCCGTCGTTGCCGTCCCCTACGAAGAAGTGACCAAGGTGGCACGCGAATGTGCTGCCGCCGGGGTCAAGGGGATTTTGGTGGCCAGCGATGGTTTCTCCCAAGCCGGCAACGAAGGACTGCAGCGGCAGCGCGAGCTGGTCCGCCATGCCCGCGCCCACGGCATGCGCGTGATCGGCCCCGGTTCGCTGGGACTCCTGAATACCGATCCGGCGGTGTCTCTGAACGCGTCCATGGCGCCCGCGATGCCGCCCCGTGGACCGCTGGGGCTGTTCAGCCAGTCGGCGGCGATCGGGGTGCTGCTCTACACCGCCGCCAGCCGGCGCGGGCTCGGCCTGTCTTCCATGGTCTCCGGCGGCAACCGGGCCGACGTTTCCGGCAACGACGTGATGCAGTACTGGGAAGATGACGCGGCCACCAAGGCGGTGGGGCTGTACCTGGAATCCATCGGCAACCCGCGTAAATTTTCCCGGATCGCCCGCCGGCTCTCGCTCAGCAAGCCCGTGATCGTGGCCAAGTCCGACGTGATGGGGCTGCAGTTGCCGCCGGGCCACGCGGTGCGGACCACCCAGGCGCCGCGCGGCGCGCTGGACGCGATGTTCCGCCAGTCCGGCGTGATCCGCGTGGAAACCAACGAAGAGCTGATGGACGTGGCGCAGATCCTGGTCAGCCAGCCGCTCCCGGCCGGAGCCAATCTGGCCGTCTTCAGCAACTCCTTGGCACTGGGCAACGTGGTGGCCGACGCCGCCATGGCCCACCAGTTGGACGTGGTCCGGCTGGAAACCGGGATGGACCTGAACACCGGACAGTCCAAAGCGCTGCCGGTGCTGCGCCAGCGGGTGCGGCAGGCGCTGTCGGCACCCGAGGTGCACGCCGCCGTCGTCACCCTCCTGCCTGCTACGGGAATCGAGACCTCAGTGCTGGCGGAAGTGCTGCGTGAGTGCGCGGAAGAAGCGGGCAAACCGGTGGTTGCCTCCTTTACCGGTGTGCTCGATCTGGCGGAACGGACCGACGGCCTGCTGGCAACGGGCGATGACTCCGTAGCCGGTGCGGAACCCGCGGCGGGCGGACTTCAGCGGGCACTGCCGTGTTTTGCCAGCCCCGGAAGCGCCGTGAACGCGCTTGCAGCCGTGGTCCGCTACGCCGAATGGAAGGCCCGCGACAAGGGCGAGTACACCGAAGCGGCCGGCACCGACCCCGCCGCGTCCCAGCAGCAGATCGACGCCCTGCTCGCCGGGGTGACCGGCACCGATCTGCTCACACCCACCCGCGCGCAGACCGCCCGGCTGCTGGGCTGTTACGGCATCACCGTGCAGGAGTCCGCCGGATTCACCAACGACGACGAGGCGGTGGCCGCTGCCGAACGGCTCGGCTGGCCCGTGGCGTTGAAGACCACCGATGCACGGCTGCGGCAGCGGCTGGACTTGGGCGGCGTCCGGCTGAACATCACCGACGAATCCACGCTGCGCGCCAACATCGCGCACATGCGGGCCAGCCTCGCCCAGTTCGGCGACATTCCGCTGGAGGTCCAGTCGATGGTGCCCGCGGGCCAGGCCTGCACCATCCGCGCGATCGAAGATCCGCTGCTTGGCCCGGTGGTGTCTTTCGGGCTGGCCGGCGACGCCGTAAACCTGCTGGGGGACTGGTCGCACCGGATCCCGCCGCTGACCACGGTGGACGTGGCGGACCTGGTCCGAGGGCCGCGCGCCGCAGGCAAGCTCTTCGGCTACCAAGGCCTGCCGGCCGTGGATGTTCCGGCGCTGGAGGACCTGATTGCCCGGGTCGCGCAACTGAAGGACGAGCATCCTGAGGTGGCGCTGCTGGAGCTCAATCCGGTCCAGCTTTCCGACCGCGGCCTGGCCGTGCTGAACGCCGAAGTCAGGCTCGGCAACCACGCGCACCGAACGGATAGCGCGCGGCGCGCCATGCGCGACTGACCCCGGGTTGGCCATCTGGCGGCAGGGTAGGGGAATATGGAAGATATGAGCCACCTTTCGACGGCAGAACGCCGCAGTCTCGACGACGCCCTCAACCGGGCAGGCTTTTACCCGCTGCTGGTTTCCGACGTGGTCCACGACGCCCTGGACCAGCGCGAACCGCTGTCCCATCTGGTCCACTTGGAGACCCACTTCGACCGCAACGAGGTGCACCGGCACATCACCGTGCTGGTCCTCACCGAGGACATGCTGGTGATTACCCACGTGGACGACCAGCAGCTGGACGACGAGGGCGAGCAGATGGTGGCGCAGATTTCCACCGAGTCCGTTCCGGTCAGCCAGATCCGTTCGGTAGTGCTCAGCTACGTCTACGCCCAGCCGCAGAACTACACCTCCGCCGACCAGGCCCGCGAGCTGACCCTGGCCATCGCCTGGTCCGGCGGCCAGCGCCTGGACATGGGCCCGGCCGGCTGCGGGGATCCGCAGTGCGATGCCGACCACGGCTACACCGGCAACATCGTCCAGGAGGACATCGTGCTCCGCGTCAGCGCGGAGGCGGACGGGCTGCAGGCCGTGCAGAACGCCAAGGATTTTGCCCGGGCCCTGCGCAAGGTCAGCACCAGCCACCCCGAGCCCGCTGCGGTGCCGGGACCGGTGCAGCCGCGCCCGCGCATCGGCAACCGTTTGGTCCGCGGCCACCACGGCCGCTGATCTGCGGGACTGACGCTGCGTGACCCTGACACACGAACCGCTTCCCGCCGCCCCGGGCTATGGCCGCAACTCCCTCGCCGAGGTGATGACCAGTGCCGCCGCGGCCGTGGGCGCCAACGGCTTCAACAATGTCCTGCAACTTCCACAGGCCAGGCGCGTCTGCGTGGTCATGGTGGACGGGCTCGGCAAGGCGCTGCTGAAGCAGCGCGGCGGCCACGCGCCGTTCCTGCGCCAGGCCATGGAGAACTCCCGCACCCTCGGCAGTGCCTTTCCATCGACGACGGCGGCGTCCCTCGCCAGCCTGGGGACCGGCTTGGCGCCCGGCCTGCACGGCATGGTCGGCTATGACGTGCTGGACCCGGAACAGGACAAGGTGGTCAACCAGCTCGGCGGCTGGGACTCCGGAGTTGATCCGCACGTGTGGCAGCCGCACCCCACGGTGTTCGAACAGGTGGCGGAACACCTGCCGGTCACCACGGTCAGCCTGCCACGGTTCGCGGATTCCGGGATGACCCGGGCGGCGCTGCGCGGCAGTTCGTTTAGGGCCGGTGCAACCAGCCATGCCCGCACCCTCGCGGCGGCCGAAGCACTGGCGGCCACCGATCGCGCCCTGGTGTACCTGTACTTCAACGAACTGGACAAGGCCGGCCACCGGTTTGGCGCCGCCTCGGCCCAGTGGGGCAGCGAACTGGAAGAACTGGATTCGGACATGCGCCGGCTGGCCCGTCAGCTACCGGCTGATACGCTGCTGCTGCTGACCGCAGACCACGGCATGTTGGACGTGGCCGAAGAGTTCCGGTTCGATTACTCGGCAGATCCGGCGCTGGTGGCCGGCGTCCGGCACACGGCGGGGGAGCCCCGGCTGGTACACCTCTACTTTGAGCCGGATGCCACTGCCGCGCACCGCGAACAGACGGCCGCAGCCTGGCGGGCGACCTACGGGAACCAGGCCTGGATCATCACCCGCGAAGAAGCCATCAACCGCGGCTTCTTCGGCCAAGTCGATCCCCGAGTGCTGCCGCGCATCGGCGACCTGATGGTGGCCGCCCGAGAACCCGTCGCCTTCTACGACACCCGCCGGGTTCCGGAAACCGCGATGTCGGTGGTCGGCCAGCACGGCTCGCTCACCAAGGCCGAGCGCGAAGTACCCCTGCTGACCTTGGCCGCACCGACCAAACGCCGTTAAAAACCCGCCCGGCGCAATTCCGGCGCGTCACGGCGGGCCTCCTGTCGCGCCAGCTTCCGTCGCGCCGCCGCGGGCTTCCGTCGCGCCGGCTTCCCGCCGCGCCGCCGCCGGCTTCCCGCCGCGCCGCCGCGGGCTTCCTGTCGCGCCACTGCGGGCGTACCGCACCGCCGCTATAGCTCAGGACACTGCGTCAGCGGTCCCAGCAACGCTTTAGACTGTCACCCTGGATCTACCCCCTGCCCTTCAGGTTCCCCTCAGCTCTGCTTTCGGCCTCCGCCCGTCTCCCCGACCTCCAGGTACCTCACCCCTGCTTTCGACTCCCGCCCGGATCTTCCGGATCTCCCACCACTGCTTTTCCACCGCGGTCTCGGCTCTCCACCGCCTCCACATCTCCCGACACTGCTATCACCGCCAAACTCTGACTTCGGCATTGGCGGTGCCCAAATTGTCGTACCCGGCTGGTTGAGTGGGGTTATGGATGGGATGGCGGAGCGGGAGCCGGTCGCTGGGGAGGGCCGGCGGTTGCCTACGCAGG
>NZ_JBNHHB010000032.1:0-55069 GCF_059091905.1 Arthrobacter sp. Dra40 | reverse complement strand
GCACCGGCGGCCACCTCGGCGCTGCCCGCTTGCAGGCCGTGGTCAACGACGACGGCCCCCACCCGGTAGGGGCGGACACCGTTGCGGGCGGGCCGGTTGAAAAATTCCGCGGCGACGGCCAAGGCCAGCGAATCCGGCCCGCCGCTGCAGGCCACCAGCAGCAACTGCGGTTCGGCTGCCTCCGAGGCCGCTGCCGGCGGGCCGAACTGCGCAAGCACCTGCCGCAACTGATGCCGGGCCTCCCCCACGCGTGGATGCAGCCGGGGCTTGCGCCGGACCGCAGCACCTTCGCTCATGGGCGGTTGAGGTCCATCCGGCTGATCCACCGGTCGGGATGGTGGATCTCGTCTTCGGAGGGCAGGTTCTCCGGCCGCTCCCACACCGCGTTGAAGCCCTCCATGCCGATCTGCGCCGTGACAGCCCGGACAAACTTGGCGCCGTCGGAGTACTGCCGGGCCTTGGCGTCCAGTCCCATAAGCCTGCGGATCCAGTTTTCCAGCGCCCCGCGGCTGGTGCCGCGCGCGTTGAACCGTTGCCGGATGGTCTTCACTGTCGGGACGATGGAGGAGTCCACCGCGTCCATCACCACATTGGCGTGCCCCTCCAGCAGGCTCATCACAGCGGTTAGGTGCGAGAAGACTGCTTTCTCCTCCGGTCCCTGGATCAACTCGAGGAGGGACCCCTTCAACGACGAACCCGGCCCTCCGCCGTCGTCCTTTCCGCTGTCCTTGGCCGCGGAAACGGCCGCCTTGACCGTTTGCTGCAGCCGCTCGCCCAGGGTGTCGGCTTTGTCCACCAGCGACGACGAGAGCTCGCCGATCTGCTCCATCATGTGGTCGCGCAGCCACGGCGCCGCGGCGAACTGCACCCGGTGGGTTTGCTCGTGCAGGCAGACCCATAGCCGGAAGTCAGACGGAACCACGTTCAGTTCCCGTTCCACCGTCACAATGTTCGGCGCCACCAGCATCAGCCGGCCGGCCGCCGGGCCGCCCGGCAAGAGCGAGCAGAAGGGATCGTACTGGCCCAGCACCTTGCTGGACAGGAAGGAGAGAATGGCACCCATCTGGGTGCCGGTGAGCGCGCTGCCCACGGCCGTGGTGGCGCTCTTCAACTGGTCCGGGCGCTTCTCGGCGAGCGCCGTGATGGCGGGGGCCAGCATGACCTCGAAACTGCGGGCATTGGCCCGGGACCAGGCCGCACGGTCAATGATCAGCACCTCGGAGTCGCGCAGGTTGCGGGCGGCCTCCAAGCCGGTAATGCGGTGCACATGGTCCACCGATTCTTCGGCCAGCCGGCGCAGGTCCGCTACGGCGGCGCGGATATCCGCAGCCTTCATCTTGGGGCCGGCAGGAGTCAGGGCGGCGGCCGTGGAGGCCGCCAGTTCCCAGTTGACCAGCCGCGGGGCCGGACCTCCGGTGGCGCCGGATTCGTTGGGGGTCGGTGCGCTGCTGTCCATCGTCCCATCAGATCACATCAGCGCGGGGGCGGTCACTACCGGCCCGGGCGGATCGGCGGCCCCTCAGCGGCAGCCGCAGCCTGCCAGCACGGTCGCCGCGCGGTCCGCGGCGACCCGGGCGGCATCGGTAGAACCGCTGAGCCCGTTGGCCACGAAGGCAAAGACCAACAGCCGCCCGTCTGCGCTGGCCACGTAGCCGCTGAGCGACGTCACGGCGTTCAGAGTGCCCGTTTTGGCCCGGACCAGTCCGGCGCCGGCGGAGTTCTCCCCCAGATAGCGTCCGGACAACGTGCCGGTCAGGCCGGCGACCGGAAGCGAGCCGATTCCGGCCCGGAGGTCCGGGTCCTCGGAGGTCGCCATCAACGTGACTGCCGCGGCCAGCTGGGCGGGACTGGCCCGGTTGTTCATCGACAGGCCGCTGGCGTCGGCGAGCACCATGCCTTCCGCCGGAATTCCCAGCCGTTCCACGGCCTCGCGCACGGCTTCGGTGCCTCCACCGAAGGAAGCGGGCTTCCCTACTGCCACGGCGGTGTTGCGGGCGAGCACCTCGGCCACGTAATTATCCGAGTGCTGCATCATGTAGGCCACCTGGCCGGCCACCGGGGCGGAATGCACGCCGGCCAGCACGGTGCCGTCCTCCGGTGCTGCTTCACGGCCCACCGGGCCCGCGACGGTCAGCTTTTGGCCGGCAGCAGCCTCGGCCAGTGCGTCGCGGAACACTGCCCCCGCCACCGCGGCGGCGTCGGCTACCAGGTCCCCGCCGCCGTCGGCCTGTTCCCGCCCGGCATACAGTGCCAGCGGATAGACCGCGGCGATTTCACCGTTCTTCACGTCCCCCGCGTCCCAGGCTGCGCTGATGGCGGCCCCGGAGTACAAGGAGTCGTCCACCGCCACGGACAGCTCGCCGCTATACCCCTCGGCGGCCAGCTTCGCGGCGGTCCGGGCCGCCAGTGTGGCCAGCCCTGCCTCGCCCCAGACCGCGCCCGGTGTGGACTCTCCCGCGCCCAGCAAGGCATCACCGCCGCCCACCAGGTACAACGTGCCGGGGCTGCTGCCGCGCTTGACCGTGGTGGTGAACCGCCGGTCGGCGCCGAGGGATTCCAAGGCGGCGACGGCGGTGAGCACCTTCAGGTTGGACGCCGGAATCAGCGGCTCGGCGGCGGCTTTGTTGTACAGCACGTCACCGGTGGCCGCATCCGTGACGGTTCCCGCGAAGCTTCCGGCGCCATCGAACGCCAACGCCTTGTCCAAGGCGGGCCCCAGCACGGCGGGATCCGGCGCCGGGGCCCCGTCGGCTGACGTGGCAGCCAGCGGATCCTCAGGCACCTCCGTGGGGGGCAACTGCGCCGCGGGCGTGCTGATCACCGGTTCTGGCTCCAGCCACTCGATGGCCTGGGCCAGGTTTATGCCCGCGGGGACGGCCAGCACGGCGAACACGGCAGCCAGCAAACCTGAGGTGAGCAGCCGGAAGCCACGCCCCATTACTGCCCTCCTGCGGATCTTGAAGTGTTGCGTTGCCCCGCACACACCCGATGCCGGGGCGGTAGGGCAAGACCGATATCGTTAAGCGTAGTCTGGCGCCGGGCAACGGTTGTGCATCGGCGGCGCCCTACCAATATCTGACCGTCTCCAAGGAGCGAAGCCATGCAGCATGACGTCACCATCGAGATCCCCAAGGGGTCCCGGGTCAAGTACGAAATCGACCACGAAACCCACCGCCTCCGCCTGGACCGGGTGCTGTTCACCTCCATGCAGTACCCCACCCATTACGGCTACTTCGAGGACACCCTGGGCGAAGACGGCGACCCGCTGGACGCGCTGGTCATGCTGCAGGACTTCGACCTGCTGCCGGGCGTGCTGGTCGAGTCCCGTCCCATCGCCGTGTTCAATATGACCGACGACGGCGGTGGAGACGCCAAGGTGCTGTGCGTTCCGGCCGACAAGCGCTTCGACCACATCCAGGAACTTGCCGACGTGCCGGAGTTCCTGGTCAAGGAGATCGAGCACTTCTTCACCCGGTACAAGGACCTGGAGCCGGGCAAATGGGTCAAGGCCGAAGGCTGGTCCGACCGTGCCGCCGCTGAGGCCGAACTGGAAGCGTCCATCAAACGCTTTGCCGACAAGGGCGAAGGGTCGGCCCACGACGAGCCGCAGGGCCGCGACGTCTAGGCTGAACTGAACCTGGCCGCCGGGAATCGGCGGAAGGACAACGACGGCGGTCCGGGCCCTTGAAGGCCCGGGCCGCCTTTGTCTGCCTGCACTGCTGCGCCAGGACACACCAGCCAACCGAAATCGGTTGTTCCGCACCTTGGGGGCGCAATACTTGTGCCATGTACGTGCTCACCATCAACCAGCGCGATTCCCGCGAGGTGGGCGATCTGGTGCCCGAGCTGATCCGGTCGCTGCGCCACCTTCCCGCGTCCATCCCGTTCCAGCGGTCCGTCGGCGACGAGGCGATCGGTGTGGTCGACGAGGCCGCCACGGCCATCGACGCGGCGATGATCGCACTGCGCAGCCGGCGCTGGCATGTCGGCATCGGCGTAGGGGAACTGCGGCCGCCGCTTCCACCTGACATTAAGGACGCCGAAGGCTACGGGCTGGTCTATGCACGCCGCGCGGTGAACCGCGCGCAGAAAACCGGAGAGCGCGTTCCCCTGGCCGTCTCCGGCCCGGACGCAGACATCGCGGCGGAAGCAGAGGCGGTGCTGCGGCTCATTGGCCAGATTGTCGCCACCCGCACCGACGCGGAGTGGAAGGTGCTGGACCTGATGACGCCGGGAGCGCGCGGCCAGCAGAAGTACATCGCCGAAGTGCTGGGCATTACCAGCCAGGCCGTGAGCAAGGCGGTGGTCCGTTCGCACTGGGTCGAGGAGTGGGCCTGCCGTCCCGCGGCGGCTCGGCTGCTGGGCCTGGTTTACGGGCCCAGCTCGCTACCTCCCGCCGTCCTGCCCTACTGACCGGCCGTGCTGCCGGGTGGTTGACGCCCCGCAAAGCTAGACTCCGTGTCAGGAGGGCGGAACATCCGCCAGTTGGCTTGCGAACAGAGGAGTGCACGCATGGTTCCGGAGATCAACGTCTGGGCGGTCATCGTGGCCACCCTGTCAACCATGGTCGTCGGCGCCATCTGGTACACGCCGAAGGTCTTCGGCAACTACTGGATGAGGGTTGCCAAGGTCACCCCCGGCGAAGGCAAAGACGCCGTCCGGCCGCTGATCCTCACCCTGATCGTCAGTCTCGTCAGTGCCTGGGTGCTGGCCGGCTCGGCTGCCATCGCGCAGGACTTCTACGGAGGCAACTTTCTGTGGAACACGGTGTTGACGGCCCTCATCCTCTGGGCCGGCTTCACCGCAGCCCGGCTGGTCACCCACGACGCCTTTGAAGGCCGGCCCGCCGGTTTGACCGTGCTGAACATCGTGCACGAGTTGGTCACGTTCCTGGTCATGGCCCTGGTCATCGGCCTCTTCGGGATCAGCGGCGCCTAGAGCCGGCCCGGCCGCGGGCCACCCCCGGCACCTGCCCGGGTGGGATGCACCCGGGCCGCAGCGTCAGTCAAGCAGGCTGCGCAGGACGGCGGCTGCGCCGTCTTCCTCGACCGTCCCGGTGATCTCGTGGGCGACGGCCCTGACCTCTTCGGGCGCCTGCCCCATGGCGACACCGCGGGCGGCCCAGTCGAGCATCTCGATGTCGTTGCGGCCATCGCCCATGGCGACAGTATGCGACGGCTCCACGTCCAGCTTCCGGCGCAGGGATTCCAGCGCGCTGGCCTTGGAGACGCCGTTGGCCGCGATGTCCAGCCACGCGGTCCAGCCCACCGAGTACGTCACGCCCTTGAGCCCGGCGGTGTCGATGGCTTCCTTGAACTCCTCCGGCGTGTTCTCGGCGCTGGAAACCACCACGCGGACAGCGGTGGCCTCCAGCAGGGCCTCGAAGTCCACACCCTTCGCCTCGATGCCGAAGCTGCCGTCCTGGAAACGCTCGGTGGACAGGAAGTTGCCTTCTTCGTCTTCCAGCGCGAACTTGGCGGTTGGCAGCTTGGACCGCATCACGCGCAGCGCGGGGCCTGGATTGAACGTCACCCGGTCGATGACTTCGTAGCCGCTGTCCAGCGAGGTGTCGATCCGCAAGGTGACACCGCCGTTGGAGCAGACTGCGTGGCCCTTGGTCAGGCCGATCAACTCGATAATCGGCAGCGTTGCGTTCAGCGACCGCCCGGTGGACACGACCACCTCGTGGCCTGCCTCAACGACGGCACGCGCTGCTTCGCGGACGGCGTCGCTCATGTGGCCGTCGTGGTTGACCAAAGTGCCGTCCACGTCCAGGGCCACCAGCTTGCGGGACCCGTTTTCCACGAAGTTGTGGCGCCGGGCTTCACTCTTTTTGTCTGTCATACCTTCTGTCGCAATCCGCTGGTCATCGATGCCAGCGTGAGCCTTGTCAGCTGTAGTTGTCATGTCCCTAGTCAAACATGGGCGGCCTGCCGCGGGGTAGGAAATTTTCTACCAGCGAATGAAAGGCAGGTGAACAGCGCGCCGCCCGGCCGTGCCGGGCCGGCCGCCAGACCCACGGGACCACGGGCTAGGCGAGGACCGGCAGGACGTCCATGCCGCCCAAGTAGGGCCGCAGGGCTGCCGGCACATTTACCGATCCGTCGGCGTTCTGGTGGTGCTCCAGGATGGCAACGATCCAGCGTGTGGTAGCCAGGGTTCCGTTCAGCGTGGCCACAGCCCGGGTGCCCTTCTTTTCGCCCTCCGCCGAGGCCTGCCGTTCCCGGATGTTCAGCCGGCGTGCCTGGAACGTGGTGCAGTTCGAGGTGGACGTCAGCTCGCGGTAGGCCTGCTGGGTGGGTACCCAGGCCTCGCAGTCGAATTTGCGGGCGGCGCTCATGCCAAGGTCGCCGGCAGCGGTGTCGATCACCCGATAGGGCAGTTCCACCTTCGCCAGCATTTCCTCTTCCCACGCCAGCAGCCTGGCGTGCTCCTCGGCAGCGTCCTCCACCTGGCAGTAGACGAACATTTCCAGTTTGTTGAACTGGTGCACCCGGATGATGCCCCTGGTGTCCTTGCCGGCGGCACCGGCCTCGCGACGGTAGCAGGAGCTCCAGCCGGCGTACCGCGTGGGCCCGTCCACGAGGTCCAGGATTTCGTCCGCGTGGTAGCCCGCCAGCGCCACCTCCGACGTACCCGTCAGGTACAGGTTGTCCCGCTCCAGGCGGTAAATCTCGTCGTCGTGCTCCACATCGAAGCCGGTCCCCTGCATGGTTTCCGGGCGAACCAGAGTGGGGGTGATCATCGGGATGAAACCGTTGGACACGGCCTGGTCCAGCGCCATGTTCATGAGGGCGATTTCCAGCCGGGCGCCGACGCCCTTGAGGAAGTAGAAACGCGAGCCGGAGACCTTGGCCCCGCGTTCCATGTCGATGGCGCCGATCAGTTCCCCGATGGCCAGATGGTCCTTCGGCTCGAACCCGTCCTGGGTGAAGTCCCGGGGCTTTCCGACGGTCTTGACCACGGTGTAGTCGTCCTCGCCGCCGGCAGGAACGCCGTCTTCGATCAGGTTGGGGATGCTGCGCAGCAGCGAGTCCTGCTGGTTCCGCGCGGCGTCGGATGCAGCCTGCGCTTCCTTGACCGAGGCGGCCAGTACCTTGACCTGCGCCAGCAGCGCGGCCTTCTCCTCGCCCTTGGCCTGGGCCACCTTCTTGCCGAAGACGTTCTGTTCGGCGCGCAGGCCCTCGTACCGGTTGATGGCCTCCCGGCGGGCTGTGTCCGCGGCGATGACGGCGTCGACAACCGACTCGTCGGCGCCCCGGGCGCGCTGGGAGGCACGGAAAATCTCTGGATTGGCGCGGAGTACGTTTACATCGATCACCTGCTAAGGGTACCGAAAAAGGCTTTCCTGCCTCGATCGCGGTGTATCCGCCCCACCCGGCGCCTTCCGGTGTGCCCCATCGTCGCGGCTGGATAGTCTGAGAGCAATATGTCTGCCGAATGGATAGCCGCCCTCATCATCGTTTCAGCGGTGGCCGCTTTGGTGGTGGGCTGGCTCGGTCTCCGCCGGCTGTCGCGTCGCCGCCGGGAAGCGGTGCCGGCTGGCCCTTTGCCTGCCCGGGCCCTGCCGGACCAGCGCGTGGTGTTCATCCTCAATCCGGTCAAAAACGAGGCCCCCGAGGCCCGCCGCCAGGTGGAAGCCGCCTGCGCCGCTGCCGGTTGGAGCCCTCCCCTGGTCCTCGAAACCACGCTGGGGGACCCCGGGCGCGGCCAGGCCAAACGGGCCATCGCCGAGGGCGCCGACGTTGTGATTGCAGGCGGCGGGGATGGCACCATCCGGGTGGTCGCCGCCGAGTTATCGGGAACGCAGGTTCCGATGGGCGTGCTGCCGCTGGGCACCGGAAACCTGCTGGCCCGCAATCTGGGGCTTGAGCCGGCTGCCCTGCTGGCCAATATCAATGTGGCCCTGCACGGGGCCACCCGCCAGATCGACACCGCTGAGATCACCCTGGAGAACGCGGTCACCGGCGAACGCTCCGTGGACAGCTTCCTGGTGATTGCAGGCATTGGCGTGGATGCGGACGTGCTGGCCGACACGCGTGACGACCTGAAACGCCGCTTCGGCTGGATGGCCTATTCGGAAGCCGGGGTCCGGCACCTGGCCGGCCGTCGGGAGCGGGTCATGGTCAGCATTGACGACGCGCCGGCACAGTCGCGCAGGGTCCGCAGCATCCTGCTGGCCAACTGCGGGAAGCTGCCGGCGGGCATTGACTTCATCCCGGCGGCAGAAATCGACGACGGCGAACTGGACATTGTGGTGCTTAGCCCGCGCAGCGTGGTGGGCTGGCTGTGGATCGCCGCCAAGACCCTGGTGCGGCACCGCGCACCGATTCCGGTGATTGAGTATCACCGGGGACGGAAAGTCCGCATCACCGCGCTGGAGCCGATGGGAAGCCAGCTCGACGGCGATCTCTCCGGGCCGGTCACTTCCCTGACGGTAGAGGTCAGGCCGCGGTCGCTGGCGGTGCGCACGGAGACGCTCCCGGCGGCCGGCAGCATCAAGGCCGCGGCCCGGGCCTGACGCACGCGGGAACGGGTCCGGAGGACAGTCCCCCGGACCCGTTCGTGGCGGACCGATCCTGCGCAGGTTACGTGTGGTCTCCTGCGGGGGTTAGGTGTCGTCGCCGCCGGAGTTCAGCGGATCGTCGCTGGCATCAGCCCCGTCTGTGTTGTGCAGCTCTTCACCCGGAATGTCGATGGGCTGTTCATCTGCTTCGAGGGCCGGAACATCCACATCCGGCTGCTGCAGGTCTTCGTCTGCCGGAATCGGAAATTCGCCGGCTGCCTGCTGGTCAATCAACTGCTGCTCCTCGGCGAAGCGCAGGTCATTTCCCTGGTCCCCGAGGTCTCCGGGACGGTTTTCGCTCGTGGTCTGGTTGAGCGCCTCAGCCGGCGTCGGCTGTCCGCCCTCGTACTGGTCCCTGCCGTTGTGCTCTGTCATGGTGCTCCGATCTTTGGTCGCGGCTGCGGTTTTCCTCAGCATACTGACCATAACCACTGGCCGACAGTCCGGGCGGTTCGGTCAGCGGGCCAGCAGAAGTTCCTGCACCCAGTCATCGGCCTTCCGGAACGCGTCGTCCTGATTGGGCCGCGGGACGGTGAGTCCGCGGCGATCGGCGCGCGGATAGGAGCCCAGGAAGCGCAGGCCCGGGCTGAGCCGGTGAAGCCCGCGGACCGCGTCGGCCACCCGCTCCTCGGCCAAGTGGCCTTCGGCGTCCAGACTGAAGAAGTAATCGCCCAGGAACTGGCCGGTAGGGCGGGACTCGATCCGGCTTAGATTCACGCCCCGGCTGGAGAGCTGTTCGAGGATGGCCACCAGCGCTCCCGGATGGTCCTGCGGCAGCGGCACCACCAAGGTGGTCTTGTCTGCGCCGGTGGGCGCGGGGAGGGCGCCGGGGCGGCCGACCAGGATGAACCGGGTGACCGCGTCGGGAACGTCGCCAAGGTCGTCGGCGGCCACCTGCAGGCCGCGCTGCGTGGCCACGAGCGGCGAACAGATCGCCGCCTCGTACCGCGGCGCGGGCTCCAGCAGTCCGACGGCTGCCCCGGCCGTCGAGGAAGCCGGCAGATATGCCGCTTGGGGAATATTGCTCCCGCACCACCCGCGGCACTGCGCCCAGGCATGCGGATGGGTGGACACCGTGCGGACATCTTTCAGCGCCACCCCGGGCCGCACTGCCAATACGAACCGGATGGGCACCAGCTCCTCGCCGATGATCCGCAACGGCTCGCCGCCGGCGATCGCGTCCAAAGTGGCACTGACGCCGCCCTCCACCGAGTTCTCGATGGGAACCATGGCAGCCTCGGCGTCACCGGCACGGACAGCTTCCAAGGCGGCCTCGACGTTCGGCGCCGGCATCCGGCGCGCGCCGGCAGCCCCTGGAACCTGGAGAAGCGCCGCTTCCGTGAACGTTCCCTCCGGCCCCAGGAAGGTATAGACGCCGCTCATTACTGGACCCGGGGCTCCTGCCCGTTCTCAGAGACGATGGGCTTGCCGGAATCCAGCCACGCACCCATGCCCCCGGTGATGTTCACCGCGGAGTACCCGTTGCCGATCAGCCATTCGACGGCCCGGAACGAGCGCCCGCCGCTGCGGCACACCACGTGCAGGTCCTCATCCGGGTCCAGCTCCTCGAGCCGCAGGGGCAGGTCGTTGAGCGGGATGTGCACGGCGCCGGCAATATGCCCGGCCTCCCATTCATAGTCCTCACGCACGTCCAGGATGGTGGCGTCGCCGCCTACGTCATTGACGTCCACGTTCTCGACATCGCTCATGGCAACCTCCGCAATCCGCGGCAGGCACTGCTGCCGCTGGTTTGTTCCTGACCGGGCTCACCCGTAATTTGCCCCTCTTCCAAGCCTATAGTGGGATCGTCCGCTGCACCTTAATGAGACAGGGGTACCCATGGCCGCAGACCAGCCGACCATCCTGGCAACCTCCGGAGGCTTCGCTCCCGGAGTGCGCAGCCGGATCGCGTTCAACCATCTGGTGCACCACGCGGTCGAACTGTCCGGGGCCACCGGGCGGGCACCTCGGCTGGTCCATCTGGGAACTGCCGCCGGCGACCAGCGGTGGTTCCAGGCCGAACTGGATGAGGCGGCCAGGGTAGCCGGCTATGAATTGAGCCACCTGAACCTGTTCACCATGCCCAATGTTCAGGACATCGAGGAGCACCTGCTCGCCCAGGATGTGGTCTGGGTGGGCGGTGGATCGGTGGCGAACCTGCTGGCCGTGTGGCGGGTGCATGGGCTGGATGCCATTTTCCGGCGGGTCTGGCACGCCGGGGTAGTGCTGGCAGGGGTTTCCGCCGGCTCCATTTGCTGGTTCCGCGGCGGCACCACCGATTCGTTCGGTCCCGAACTGCGGCCGGTCACCAACGGCCTGGCACTGCTGCCCTACGACAACGGTGTCCATTACGACTCGGAGCCCCGGCGCCGGCCGTTGGTGCACCGACTGGTGGCGGACGGCATCCTGGGTGAAACGCACTGCACGGACGACGGCGTGGGACTGGTGTACCGCGGCACCGAATTAGCGGAGGCAGTCAGCGAGACCGACGGCAAACTGGCCTACCGCGTGACGGCCCAGGCCGGAGATGGGCCGGAAGCCATCGCGGTGGAGGAGCCAATCGACGCCAGATTCCTCGGCTGAAGCAAATGCGCCGATTAGCCCGTGACACCGGCCGGGGCTACGCTTACGGGCGATGACTGCTTTGCATGACTTGACGGCCGTTGCCCAGCGCGACGCCGTGGCCCGGGGCGAATTATCGGCGCGGGAATTGACGGACCACTACCTCCGCCGCATCGAGACGCTGAATCCGCGGCTCGGTGCCTTCATCACGGTCACCGCCGATCAGGCGCTCAAGCAGGCGCGCGCGGCGGACGACCACCAGGCGCGCGGCGGGCCTTTGGGCCGGCTGCACGGACTGCCGCTGGCGTACAAGGACCTCACCGATGTCGCAGGGGTGCCGACCACACATGGCAGCGCCGCCTTGGAACATCGCCCGGCGCTTGCCAACCACCCGTTGGTCGACGTGCTCGAATCCGCCGGCGGCATCAGCCTGGGCAAGACCCAGGTACCCGAGTTCGGCCTGACGTCCTACAGCGAAAACCATGTGGCTCCGCCGGCCCGCAACCCGCTGGACCCCACCCTGAGCCCGGGCGGATCCTCGGGCGGAAGCGCCGCTGCAGTGGCGGCGGGCATGCTGCCCTTCGCCCCGGGGTCCGACGGCGGCGGCTCCATCCGGATCCCCGCGGCCGCCACCGGACTGGTGGGGCTCAAGCCTGGCCGGGGCCGCATCCCGGCCGGCAGCACCGGGGACGACGCCGGTCGGTTGGTGGTAGCCGGACCGCTGGCCCGCACTGCGGCCGACGCCGGTCTGCTGATGGACGCGATGGCCGACGAGCCGCTCGGCCGGGTGGCCTTCCCCGAAGAACCCGATTTCCTGGGCGCCGCGCTCCGCGCCGAGGGACGCTTCCGGATCGGTGTCAGCACCGGCTCCCCCTTCGAGTCCGAGTATCCGCTGTCGCTTGAACCGGAGGCGCGCGAGGCGCTGGACAAGGCCTTGGAACTGCTCCAGGGGCTGGGCCACTCGCTTGAAGAAGCCGAGATCCGGTACGACAACCGCTACCCGGAGGCCTTCGCCACGGTCTGGACCTCCGGACTGTCGCAGCTGGAACTGCCGGCCGGCCGGGAGCAGCTGCTCATGCCGCTCACGCGCGTCTTCCGCCGCCGGGCCGTGAAGCGCAGTCCGGCGGCGTTGGCGGAAGCCTTGGCCGTGCTGGCACGCTTCCAAGACGACACCCGGGCGCAGTTCGGGCGCTATGACCTGGTGCTCACGCCCGCGCTGGCACAGACGCCCCGGCCGGTGGGCTGGTACACCTCAACCGGCGCGGACGTGGATTACATGCGCCAGTGCCAGTACTCGCCCTACACATCGTTGGTCAACGTGTGCGGCCTGCCCGCCATCTCGGTTCCGGTCAGCTCCACCGGGGAGGGGCTGTCCATGGGTGTCCAGCTGATCGGCAGGCCGGGCTCCGAGGCCGTGTTGCTGGCTGCCGCAGCCCAGCTGGAGAGCGTCCGCTGAAGCGCCGTTTAACCCGTCGCTGACCTGCGGAAACGCACTAACACGCGAACCGGGCCCGGGCCCGGAATATGACAATACATCCAGCCGAATGTCACAATTGAACATCGTGAGCAATACCGTGCAGTCCGGGAATCCGCAGCCGGAACAAGCTATCAAGTCCAGCCAGACCGGCAAAACCTTCTTCGGGCATCCACGGATGCTGGCGAATCTGTTCTCCGTAGAACTCTGGGAGCGTTTCTCCTTCTACGGCATGCAGGGCATCCTGCTCTACTACATGTACTACTCGGTCGCCGAGGGCGGGCTGGGCATCGACGAAGGCATTGCCACCGGCCTGGTGGGTGCTTACGGCGGCGGCGTGTATCTCTCCTCGATCCTGGGAGCGTGGGTTGCCGACCGCGTCCTGGGTTCCGAGAAGGTTCTCTTCTACACGGGCATCATGGTCATGCTGGGCCACATCGCGCTGGCACTGATTCCGGGCGGCACGGGGCTGGCCGTCGGCCTGATCCTGGTGGCCATCGGTTCCGGCGGCCTGAAAGCCACCGCAAGCTCGCTGGTCGGATC
Source organism: Arthrobacter sp. Dra40 (assembly GCF_059091905.1). NCBI lineage: Bacteria > Bacillati > Actinomycetota > Actinomycetes > Micrococcales > Micrococcaceae > Arthrobacter > Arthrobacter sp. Dra40. The sequence goes on along the minus strand of NZ_JBNHHB010000032.1, from coordinate 41,924 downwards.
GCTCTACAGCCTGAAGGACGACCGCCGTGACGCCGGCTTCTCCATCTTCTACATGGGCGTGAACATTGGCGGGCTCTTCGGTCCGCTGCTCACCGGCCTGGCCCAGGTGCAGCTTGGCTTCCACTACGGCTTCGGCCTGGCCGCGCTGGGCATGGCGATCGGCCTGACCCAGTACGCACTGACCCGCAAGAAACTGCCCGAGGCAGCGCACCATGTGGCCAACCCGCTGCCGCGCGGCAACTACGGCAAGGTTGCCGCCGTCGCCGTGGCCGCCGTCGTCGTCATGGTGCTGCTGGTGGCCTTCGGCTTCGTCACCGCTAAGAACCTGGCCCCGATCATGGCCTGGCTGGCGATTATCGCCGCGGTGGTGTATTTCGTGGTGATCCTCTCCAGCAAGCGGGTCGATGCCGTGGAGCGCAAGCGCGTGTACGCCTTCATCCCGCTGTTCATCGCCTCGGCCGGGTTCTGGGCATTGTTCCAGCAGCAGTTCACCGTGGTGGCCCTGTACGCGGACAAGCAGCTGGACCGCACGCTGGGCGGCTGGGAAATGCCGGCCAGCTGGGTGCAGTCCATCAACCCCGTGTTCATCATCATTTTCGCCGGCATCTTCGCCGCGGTCTGGACCAAGCTCGGCCCCAAGCAGCCCAGCTCGCCGCTGAAGTTCGCCCTGGGCCTGGTCGTGATGGGCCTGGCGTTCCTGGCGTTCATCCCGCTCACCGGCGGCGGCGCCAACTCCACCCCGCTGCTGGCGATGGTCGGCATCCTGTTCCTGTTCACCATGGCGGAGCTGTTCCTGTCCCCCACCGGTTCCTCGGTCTCCACCAAGCTGGCGCCGAAGGCCTTCCAGACCCAGATGGTGGCGCTGTTCCTGCTCTCCATCTCGCTGGGCACCACGCTGGCGGGCATCCTCGCCGGCCACTACGACCCCGCCAATGAGGCGCCGTACTTCGGTTTCATCGGCGTGACCGCGATCATCCTCGGCGTCGGCCTGGCGGCCGCCGTGCCCTCGCTGAAAAAGCTGATGGGCGGCATCCGCTAGGACTCGGCCATACCAACGACGGCGATGCCCGGGCGGGATACAACCCCACCCGGGCATCGCCGTCGTTATGAGGATTGCAGGCCCCTGCCGGATGGACCTACAGGCCGCTGAGAATGCTGATGAGGATCAGCACGCACCAGATGCCGGTGACCGCGTAGCCCATGATCAGGCCTGCCAGCGCGAAGGTGCGGCCGGTGGGCTCCTTGCCCAGCGCGATGTGGCCGAACACGATGGCCAGGACCTGCGGAACCAGCATGAAGCCGAAGGTCACCACTGAGACGATGCCCAGCACCAGCGCAGCGATGCTCAGGCCCTTTGGCTGGGCCTGCGGCGTGTAGTACATCGGCTGGTTGTAATCCGGTCCGCCGTAGGGCTGCTCGCCGGAATACGGCTGCGCACCCGGGCCGGGCTGGTACGCATAAGGATTTCCTGTTTCAGGCAGCGGCGGCTGCGGCAGGGCCTGGCCGGGGTTCGGATCCGTGTACCAGCCCGGGTGCTTCGGATCGTTGAAGGGCGGCCTGTTTTCCGTGCCGGACATAGTGTGGATTCCCCCTGGGGTTGGTTCGCTGCCGCCCGCAACTGCACGGGGGCTGCCTCCCAGTCTAGGCTCGCGGGAAGATCCATGGGCGATTGCGCGTGATCCGTCACGCAAGCGCTACGGATCCTCGGTTTTTTGGCATGCTGGAGACATGGCAAACCGTGCGGGCACCGTGGCCCTACCCAGCGACCTTGTAGATCTCACCGCCCTGCGTGACGCGTATTTCGACGTTAAACCCGATCCGGCCGAGCCGTCGCAACGCGTGGCTTTCGGCACGTCGGGACACCGCGGCACCAGCCTGAAGGCCTCTTTCAACGAGGACCACATCGCGGCCATCACGCAGGCCATCGTGGAGTACCGCGCCGGGCGGGGCATCACCGGCCCGCTGTTCGTCGGCAAAGACACGCATTCGCTCTCCGATCCGGCGCAGGACACCGCCCTTGAGGTGTTGGCGGGGAACGGCGTCACCGTGCTCGTGGATTCGCGCACCGGGTGGACGCCAACGCCGGCGGTCAGCCACGCGATCCTGACCCACAACGCCGCCCACCCCGGCGTCCAAAGCGACGGGATCGTGATCACCCCCTCGCACAACCCGCCAGGTGATGGCGGCTTCAAGTACAACCCGCCGCACGGCGGCCCGGCGGACTCCGACGCCACCGGCTGGATTGCCGCCCGGGCAAACGAACTGCTGGAAGCGGGACTGCAGGGGGTGAAGCGGATCACGCTGGGGCAGGCGCAGTTCTCCGGCGCCGTCGGGACCTACGATTTCCTGGGCACGTACGTGGACGACCTGCCACAGGTGCTGGATCTGGACGCCATCCGATCCGCCGGCGTGCGCATCGGTGCGGACCCCATGGGCGGGGCCTCGGTGGACTACTGGGGCGCCATCGCCGAGCGGCACCGGCTGGATCTGACAGTGGTCAACCCGGCGGTTGACCCGCAGTGGGCCTTCATGACACTGGACTGGGACGAAAAGATCCGCATGGACTGCTCCTCGCCGTCGGCCATGGCCTCGCTGATCAGCGCGGTGCGCGGCGGCGGAGCTTCCTTTGACATTGCCACCGGGAACGACGCGGATGCGGACCGGCACGGGATCGTCACGCCGGACGCCGGGCTGATGAACCCCAACCACTACCTCGCTGTGGCCATCGACTACCTCTACACGCACCGGCCGGACTGGCCGGCGGGTGCGTCCGTGGGCAAGACGCTGGTGTCCTCCTCGATGATCGACCGGGTGGCGTCCAGCCTGGGCCGGCAACTGGTGGAAGTCCCGGTGGGCTTCAAGTGGTTCGTGCCCGGCTTGCTCTCAGGCGAAGGGGTCTTCGGCGGCGAAGAGTCGGCCGGGGCCTCCTTCGTGCGGTTCGACGGCAAGCCGTGGACCACGGACAAGGACGGCATCCTGCTGGCGCTGCTGGCCAGCGAAATCACTGCCGTGACCGGAACGTCGCCGTCCGAGCTCTATGCCGGGCTGACTGCAAAATTCGGGTCGCCGTCGTATGCGCGGATCGACGCCGCGGCCACGCGGGAGCAGAAGGCGGCGTTGGCAAAACTCTCAGCCGCCGACGTCGCCGCCACTGAACTGGCCGGCGAGACGATTACTGCCAAGCTGACGGAGGCACCGGGCAACGGTGCCCCCATTGGCGGACTGAAGGTCACCACCGACAATGCGTGGTTCGCGGCCCGGCCCTCCGGCACGGAAGACGTCTATAAGATCTACGCGGAATCCTTCCTCGGACAGGACCATCTGGTGCAGGTGCAGGCCGAGGCCAAGGCTATTGTGGACGCCGTGATCGCCTGAGGCCGTGGATAGCCTTGCCCGGCGGGCCTGGCGGGGCCGGCCGGGAGGGCCTGGCGGTTATGGTCTGGCAGGCGGCCTGGCGGGTAGGGGCGAGATCATCGTGCCGCGGTGACCTGCGGCGCGGCGTCGTCCACCCGTCACGACGGCGCGGCGCGGCTGCCTGGGCGGTAGGATGTCCTCCGGATAATTCCCGCTGACCCCCCTTGAAGAGGCCCACCATGAGCACGCCCGTAAAGTCGTCCCCGTTCCGCTGGACCGTGCATGGTGACGGCAGGAGCATATCTTCGGGCACAGTGGTGGGGCCGCAGGAGCGCCTCACCTGGCCGCGCACCATCGGCATCGGCGCGCAGCACGTGGTCGCCATGTTCGGCGCCACCTTTTTGGTACCGCTGCTGACCGGTTTCCCACCGGCCACCACGCTGCTGTTTTCCGGCCTGGGGACCATCCTGTTCCTCATCATCACCGCCGGCAGGGTGCCCAGCTACCTGGGCTCCAGCTTCGCGTTCATTGCCCCGATTGGCGCTGCGACCAACCAGCACGGGATGGGAGGAGCGCTCGGCGGGCTGATCATGGCCGGGGCAGTGCTCGCCGTGATCGGCTTGGTGGTGCACAAGGCCGGCACCCGCTGGATCCACGTGGTGATGCCGCCAGTGGTGACGGGCGCCATCGTGGCACTGATCGGGCTCAATCTGGCGCCGGCCGCCAAGCAGAACTTCGAGAAGGGGCCGGTCACCGCGCTGGTCACGGTTGTGGCGATCCTGCTCGTCACGGTGCTGTTCCGCGGACTGCTGGGCCGGCTGTCCATCCTGCTGGGCGTGCTGGTCGGCTACGTGGTAGCCATCCTGCGGGGAGAAGTGGACTTCTCGGCGATCAATGACGCAGGCTGGGTCGGGTTGCCGGACTTCCACGCGCCCGAGTTCCATGTTTCAGTCATCGGCCTGTTCGTCCCCGTGGTGCTGGTGCTGGTTGCGGAGAACATTGGCCACGTGAAGTCCGTCTCCGCGATGACCGGGCAGGATCTCGACCCGGTCACCGGCCGCGCGCTGATGGCGGACGGTCTGGCCACCATGCTGGCCGGCAGCGGCGGCGGCTCCGGCACCACCACTTACGCCGAGAACATCGGCGTGATGGCAGCCTCCAAGGTGTACTCCACGGCCGCCTACTGGGTTGCCGGCATCGTGGCCGTCCTGCTCAGCCTGTTCCCGAAGTTCGGAGCCGCCATTGCCACCGTCCCGGTGGGCGTCCTGGGCGGCGCCGGCGTCGTGCTTTATGGCATGATCGGCATCCTGGGCGTGCGGATCTGGGTCCAGAACCGGGTGAACTTCGCCAACCCCATCAACCTGTCGGTGGCCGGAGTTGCCTTGGTGATCGGCATTGCCAACTTCACCTGGACAATCGGCGCGCTGAAGTTTGAGGGCATCGCACTGGGCACCGCGGCCGCGCTGCTGATTTTTCACGGCATGAGCGCTGTGGCGCGCTGGCGCGGCACCGAGCCGGTGGATGCCGCCGAGGACGAGGGCGTCAAACCGTCGAAGCTTGGCTGACCGCCAGGCCATCGGCCGCCGGACCTCTGGCGCAGCCATGCTCCAGCCTGCAGCACCCTAGACCGCCCGGACGCCGGGGGCTAGCGTTGCAGGCACCTCCGGGGAGTCCGCCCCGGGGCCGTCAGCAGGAGGAAGCATGGCCAACCACGTCTACAACGTCACCGAAATTGTGGGAACCTCGCCCGACGGTATCGACGCCGCGGTCACCAACGCCATCAGCGAAGCGTCCAAGACGCTGCGGAACCTGGACTGGTTCGAGGTGAAGTCGGTGCGCGGCCATCTCGCGGAAGGCAAGGTCTCCGACTGGCAGGTGACCATCAAGCTCGGTTTCCGGCACGAGAGCTGACCACACCGTCCTGGCTTCCGGCGGGAGCCCGGCGCACCGGGGATTGCTGCCTCTCGTCCCCGCGCCCGGACTCCTTCGCCTGGCCGGACCCCCCATTGTGCCCGGCGCGATGCGGTGGTGTGCTGGAGGCATGAGCCAGCAACCAGACCATGACGGACTGCCCCACGACGAACACCTGCGCGACGACATCGGCGCTCCGGCCCCGGAGAAGGAATCTGCCGCAGAGTTCGACGGCGAGCATTTCACCTCCAGCCTGCTAAACGCAGGGCAACGGGTCCCGGGTCTGAGCCCGGACGGCGAATACCGCGAGGGCGAGGACCCGGAGCACGACAACGAACCCGGACAGGACGGGTTCATTCCCCTCGACGGGGCCAAGGGGTAGTTCGCAGGCCATCGTGGCCGGGGCTTGGGCGCACCAGCGAGGTCCGTTATATGATGGAGTTCTAAATCAATGAACTCCTGAAGGAAGCTCATGGACCGCTCTTCCGCCACCGATGCCCCGCTGTATGAAGTCAAGGCCAACCTGTTCAAAGGGCTCTCACATCCGGTCAGGATCCGGGTGCTGGAGATGCTCGCAAACGCTTCGGAAGTCACTGTCGCAGAGCTGATCGCCCAGACGGGCCAAGAGGCCTCCAACCTGTCCCAGCACCTGGCTGTGCTGCGCCGGCACAACCTGGTGACGGCGGAACGCCGGGGTGTGCAGGTTTTCTACCGTCTGGCCTATCCGCAAGTAGCGGATTTGCTCACGGTGGCGCGCAGCCTGCTGCAGCAGCTCCTGCACACCGCTACCCAGCAGCTGGCCGGTTTCGGGGCGCCGGCCGACAGTGCGGCGCCCCAGGAGGCAGCTGCTAAACCGGACCCGGCCAGATGAAGGCCTTGAAGGCTGCCGCCGGATTGCTGCCTGGCAAGGCGGACTACGCACAGCTGCCGCGAACCTGGAAGAACGACCTCGTCGCTGGCATAACGGTCGGGATTGTTGCGCTGCCGCTGGCCCTGGCGTTTGGCGTCAGCTCGGGAGCGGGTGCTGCCTCCGGCCTCATCACCGCGATTGTCGCCGGCATTGTGGCGGCAATTTTCGGCGGTTCCAATATCCAGGTTTCGGGCCCCACCGGTGCAATGGTGGTGGTCCTGGCACCGGTCATCGCCAGCTACGGCATGTCCTCGCTGGCGGTGGTAACCCTCATGGCCGGGATTATTGTGCTGGCCGCCGGGGTGCTGAAACTCGGCCGGGCGGTCAGCTTCATACCCTGGCCGGTCATCGAAGGCTTCACGCTGGGCATCGCCGTCATCATCTTCCTGCAGCAGGTACCGGCGGCCTTCGGGGCCGAACCGGGGCCGAGCACCAATGCTGCAGTGTCAGCGGTCCAGGCATTGGGCACAGCTTCCCTGGCCGGCCTGGTCTGGCCGGTCGTCCTGGTGTTGATCGTGGCGGGCATCATGGCCGCGGCGCCTAAAATGCACCCGCAGCTGCCCGGCTCCATCCTGGGCATTATGGCGGCCACCCTTGTGGCACAGCTGGCGGGCCTGGACGTTGCCCGGATCGGCGAACTGCCCAGCGCCCTGCCAGCGCCGGCGCTGCCGTCAGTGGATTTGGCCCTGGTCGGTACCTTGGCCGGGCCCGCCCTGACCATTGCCGCATTGGCCGCCATTGAGTCCTTGCTCTCGGCCCGGGTCGGTGCGTCCATCTCCGACACCGGCCCCTACGACGCCGACCGCGAGCTGGTGGGCCAGGGCCTGGCGTCGCTTGCCTCGGGCTTCTTCGGTGGCATGCCGGCCACCGGCGCGATTGCCCGCACGGCAGTGAACATCCGTGCCGGAGCGCGCACCCGTGTCTCCGTCGTTGTGCATTCGCTGGTGTTGCTGGGCGTGGTGTACCTGGCCACCGGGCCGGTCTCGCAGATTCCGCTGGCCGCGCTTTCCGGCGTTCTGATGGTGACGGCTGTCCGCATGGTCCCCTTGAACAGCCTCCGCAGCGTACTCGGCTCCACCCGGGCGGACACGGCTGTCTTCATCGTCACCGCGGTCATCACGGTGTCATTCGACTTGATCCAAGCAGTGGTGATCGGCATTGTCTTCGCGGCGTTCTTTGCACTACGGGCACTGGGCTATTCCAGCGGCGTACACCGCGAGGAAATCCCCGGACCGGCCGCCGAGGGCGACGAGCAGATCGCGGTCTTCCGGCTGGACGGAGCCCTGTTCTTCGGCGTCGCCGACAGGGTGCTGGAGCGCGCCAGCTCCATTCGGAATGTTCAGGTGGTGATTATCCGGATGTCCCAGTTGCAGATCCTGGATGCAACGGGGGCCAAGGTGGTTGCCGACCTGGTCACGGCACTGGAGCGCCGCGGCATCACCGTGCTCATCAAGGGCATTCAGGAGCGGCACCTGCTGCTGGCCCGCCGGGTAGGTGTCCTGGAGTCGCTGCGCCACCACAAGCATCTATTCTCCGAACTGGACGCCGCGGTGGAGCATGCCCGCAGCCATGTGCGGCGCACCCGCGACAGTCAGCGGCTCCGCAACACCTGACATCGCGCGAGCTGAAGGCAGGGCGGGAGGCATCGCCGCTCAGTTGCCGGAGGGAGACCTTCCTGCGCGGGCTTCGGCTGCCGCGCGGTAGGCGAGGACCGTCGCGGCAATCGCCAGCCCGACGGCGAGGATTCCGCAGGGATTGCACAACGCGGTGGACATTCCCAGAGCGGACGGACCGGCCACCAGCGACAGCATGGACGCGCCGTCTCCAGCGCCGCCGCCGAAATCCGGGACGGTGAAACCGAAGGAGAGGCCCAGCAGCCACGACAGCGCCGGCGCCACCACGGCCCGCACCGGAAGCAGCGCACCCCGGCGCGCCGTCTCCCCGAGCTTGAGGGCGGTCAGCATGAGCAGCACCAGCAGTACCGGACCCAGGCTGATCCCCAACCACAGCACCATCTGGCCGCCGATGCCGAACATCACCCGTCCGGCCACCACCCACAGCGGCACCAGCACGGCCATGGGAAAGGCCAGCCAGAGTACCAGGGTGCGAAGAAAGCCTTGGCGCACGGCCACGGGCGGCGGGACGACGGTGCTGCTCATGCCCCTCATGATACGGCTAGCGCTCTGGCTCAGGCCCCCTCGAGCGCCTGCTGCGTGGCCAACGCAACATAGCGCGCGGCGTCGGCCATCGCCTGTTCCTGGCTCCGGGCCGCCTCGACCACGCTGGCGGCCGCGTGAACGCCATGTCCGGCCAGCTGTTCCGGCGTCAGGCTAATCTGCCCCGCAACGACGACGACGGGAATCCCCCGGGCGCGGGCCCGCGCAGCCACGCCCAGCGGCGCCTTTCCAAACTCGGACTGTCGGTCCAGCGATCCCTCGCCGGTCAGCACCAAATCCGCATCGGCCAAGGCAGCATCAAGTCCCACCAGGTCGGCGACCACGTCGAATCCCCGCTCCACGCGCACGCCGGCCAGCGCCATGAAGCCGGACGGAAAGCCTCCGGCCGCTCCTGCGCCGGCGACGTTGACGTCGCGGCCGGTTGCCTGCAGCAGCAACTGGGCCCAACGCTGCAGCGCCTCGTCCAGCAACCGCCGCGAAACCGGGTCGGCGCCCTTCTGTTCGCCAAAAGCATGCGCCGCACCATCCGGGCCGTACAGCGGGTTCGACACGTCGGCTGCCACCCGGATCACGGTCTTCGCCAGCCGGGGATCCAGCCCGGAGATGTCCAGGTGCGCAGCAGTAGCCAGGGCCGCACCTCCGAGCAGGATTTCAGCGCCGCCGTCGTTATGAATCGTGAGACCGAGGGCGCGGAGAGCTCCGGACCCGCCGTCGGTCATCGCGGAGCCGCCCACTCCGAGCACGATCTCCTCGGCCCCGGCATCAAGCGCCGCCTCGATCAACTGGCCGCTGCCGTAGGAATGGGCCGCCAGTGCCGACTGCACACTGGGCTCGGTGAGAAGCAACCCGGACGCCCGCGCGGTTTCAATCACTGCGGTCTTGCCGTCCGGCCGTTCCAGCAGTGCCCAGGACGCGGTGACCTCACGCTCCAGCGGACCGACCACGCGCTCGGTGTGCTCGGTGGCTCCGGCGGCGAGCGCCGCCTCCAGGGTGCCCTCTCCGCCGTCGGCGACCGGGAGCAGCTGCACGTCCGCATCCGGATAGACGCGCAGCACCCCTTCCGCCATGGCGGCGGCGGCCTCCGCGGCCGACAGGGTTCCCTTGAATTTATCCGGTGCGATCAAGACCTTCATGCAGACTCCCTCTGCGGCCAGCAGCCGCGTTCGGCCATGACGTCAGCCAGAATTTCGGCCCGGTCGGAGATCAATCCATCGACCCCCAGGGCCAGCAGCCGTTCCATCTCCGCGCGTTCGTTGACGGTCCACACATGGACCTGAAGGCCGGCACGGTGGCAGCGCCGGACGAATCCCGGCGTCACGACGGTGAACCGGCCGTACGTCACCGGCACCTGGACGGCGTGGATCCGTAAAAGGCGTGCCACCAGGCGCGCCAAGCCAACATAACCGAAGAGACATATAGCCACGGTTGCATATACCCCGCCGGAGCCCGCCACTGGCCGGCTGAGGCCCCGCAGCACACGGAAGCGCCGGCGGTCGGAAAACGAGGCGACCAGCACCCGGTCGTGCGCATTGTAGGCCTCGATCAACCGGGCCAGCTCGTCGGCGGCCGCCATGTCCTTGACGTCCACGTTGAGGCGCACATCGGGCCAGGCGGCCAGCAACTCCTCGAAGGTTGGAATCCGCTCGCCGTCGATCCGCACCTGCGCCAGTTGACCTGAGGTGTGGGCAGCCAGTTTGCCGCGGCCATCGGTCGTCCGCTCCAGCGTGGGATCGTGGAACGCCATCAGCACACCATCGCGCGTGGACCGGACATCGGTCTCCAGGTAGGCGTAGCCCAGCTCGACGGCCGCGCCGAAGGCCGCCATCGAGTTCTCCCGGCCTTCCCGCGAGAAACCGCGGTGGGACATCGCCAGCGGCCGGTCCCGCCCGGATCCGGGAAACGTAGGATTGAAGTACAGGCTGGTACTGCTCACACCCGGTACTCTACCGGCCCGCCGCCATCGATCAGGAGGAACCCATGCGTCTTGCCCTGGTGCAGGCTGCGGGGCTGCACAGCGATGCCGCGCTGGTGCGCAGCCAGCGCTGGCTCGAACAGGCCGCGGGTTTGGGCGCCCGGCTGTTGGTGCTGCCGTCCGGCTTCCCGCCCGGATTCCGCCGTGAGCTGGGCCGGCTCGCCGCACTGCACCGCATGGCCGTGGCCGGCGGCAGCACCGCCGGCGGCAGCACAGAACTCTGGCTGGTGGATGCCGCCGGCGGGCTCCAGGCCTGCACGGACGCTGCTGTGGTGGTGCCGCTGGACGGGCTGCTCGTCGCCCTGGCTACCGAGGACGACGCCGGCCGGATCGGACCGGATGCGGACAGCGGGTTCACTCGGCCGGGTTCAGGCGCCGGAGTGCAAGTACTGCTGGTGCCCGGCGGCAGCGACGGCCGGGACGGCTGGTTCCGTGCCCTTGCCCGCCGCGGACCGTCCGCACCGGTGGTGGCCTGGAGCGGGCCGGGCCACAGCTTCATTGCGGCGCCGGTGACGGGCGTAGCGGCGGAGGCTGGCCTCTACGAAGAGTTGATTGTCGCCGATGTTGAGCCGCCCAAGCGGCACGCGGGCGTGGGGCCCAGCTGGTTCGCCCGTCGGTATCTAGCCGAGCGCCCCCAGACTCCGCGCCGGCCGGTGAGGACCGGACCTCCGGGAGGCTCCTGACCCTCAGGCGGTGGTCAGCGGTCCCTGCTGTGCCGGCCGCAAGCCCGCCAGTCGCTCCTCGATCACCTGGGCGACGCCGTCGTCGCTGAAGGCCGGGGCGCGGAAGGAAGCTGCTTCGAGCGCGCTGCGGTGGCCGGAGGCCATGGCGTAGCCCGCCCCGGCCCACTGCAGCATCTCGATGTCGTTGGGCATATCGCCGAAGGCCACCACGTCCTGGGCGCCAATGCCCAGCGAACCGGCGTACTGGGCCAGGGTGACCGCTTTGTTAATTCCCGGCCGCGCCATCTCAAGCAGCGGATTGCCGGGGGCCGAATGTGTCACCGCGGCCAGATGCCGCACCGCGGGGCCGACCTCGGCCAGGAAGTCGTCCGGGTCGATGTCCGTGCCGCGGGCCAAGAGCTTCACCACCGCATCGGTGGGACGCAGGCTTTGCGGCAGCAGTTGGGGCACAATGCCACCCAGCAGCTCCACCGAACCCTGTTGAATGAAGCCCGGTTCCAGCTGGAAACCCTCAGTGGTTTCCACGGCGAACGTCACCGCCGGGTGCAGATCGAGGATGATGCCCCGCACTTCAATGATGTTTTGGTACGGCAGCGTCTGTGCCGAGAGAACGCGGCTGGACTCGAGGTCGTAGACGACGGCGCCGTTGGAGCAGATCACCCTTCCGCGGTGGCCGATCTGCTCGGCCAGCGGCGCCAGCCAGCGCGGCGGCCGGCCGGTGACGAAAACCACCTCCACCCCAGCGCTGGCGGCATCCCGGAAGGCGCGGACGGTGCGGGGGCTGATTTTCCCGTCCCGGCCGATGATCGTGCCGTCCAGGTCGCTGGCGATGAGGCGCATTGAACCAGTGTAGGGATGTACCGCCGGCGGAGGCCGCTCAAGCCAGTTCGTCGCGGTGCGGCGGATTGGCCCCTGCCCGGGACACAGTGACGGCCGCTGCCCGGGCAGCGTGGGTCATCACGTCTTCGAGCGTCGAGGAAGCCATGTCCCGCAGCTTCCCGCGCCGGGCGGAACCGGAGAACCCGGCATCCAGCAGCGCATCGAGCAGCCCGGACATGTAGGCATCGCCGGCGCCTACGCTGTCCACGACGGAAGCCGCCGGTGCCGCGACGGCCACCGATCCTGCACGGACCAGTCCCCAACTGCCCTTTGCGCCGTGCGTGACCACCACGGCAGCCGGGCCCTGCTTCATCCATTCGCGGGCCGTCTCTTCGACCGGGCGGTCCGGGTAGAGCCAGCACAGGTCTTCATCGGAGGCTTTGACCACGTCGGCCAGCAGCACGAATTTTTCCGCCTGACGGCGGGCAAAGTCACGATCGGTGACCAGCGTGGGCCGGCAGTTCGGGTCATAGCTGACCAGCGCCCGCGGGTGGGCCCGCTGCACCGTCTTGTGCACCGCGTGGGCGCCCGGCTCCAGCATGGTGGCGAGGGATCCGGTGTGCAGCCAGACGGTTTCATCAAGCAGCCGGGGCCGGACGCGTTCGAGTTCCGGGAGCTCCCAGAGCACGTCGAAAGAGTAGTGGGCGGCACCGGCGGGATCCAGGCTGGCCGTCGCGGTGCTGGTCGGCGAGGCATCCGGGTCCAGCGGCACCAGCACGGAATTGTTCCGCAGGTGGCTGTGCACCAAGTCCCCGAACCGGTCCTTGCCGTACCGGCCAACGAACTGGACGGGACGGCCCAGCCGGGCCAACCCCACCGCGACGTTCAACGGGCTGCCGCCGACATGCGCGCGCGGAGGCCTCGCGGCGGAGCGGACTACGTCCACCAGGGCTTCGCCTATGACCGTGAGCACAGTGCCAACGTAGCAGAGCGCCGTCGCTGAGCGCACCGGCCTCAGCCCAGCCTGGCCAGCACTTCGCGGATCCGCGCGAAGGCAGCGGCGCCCGGATCGATCAGCGCGTAGTGGTCCCCCGGAACGAGTACCAGCTCGGCAACCCCGCCGGCCGCCCGGGCAGCGGCAACGTAGCGCTCGGACAGCTCCCGCGGCACGTCGGCATCCTGCTCGGCGTGGAAGGCGTAGACCGGGACCGGAAGCGGCAGGCCACGCATGGGGTCCGCGAACGCGCGGGGATCCAGGCCTGTGCCTTCCGCCGGTGCGGACTCCCGCGACGGGCACACCAACGGCCCCCGCGACGGCGGGCCCAGCAGGTTTTCCACCGCGCCGTCGCTGAGGCCCAGCTCCTGCGCCCGGGCCAGATCCAACACTCCGGACTGGCTGATCACCGCTTCGAGCTCCACCCGCGGAGCGGCCCCGGGCACGCGGGCACCGGAGACTTCCAGCGGCCACATGCCGCGTCCGGCGGCCCACACCGCCAACTGTCCGCCGGCCGAGTGACCGAGGCCCACCACGCGGTCGGCATTGAATCCCAGCCGTTGCGCAACAACGGCGAGCTGGTCGAGGGCGGAAGCAACGTCGTCGAACGTTTCGGGCCATCCGCCGCCGTTGCCCACGCGGCGGTATTCCATGTTCCAGCAGATCCAGCCGCGGCCGGCCAGGTCCCGGGCGGTCGGACGCCCGAGCTCCGCGCCATAGGCGGCGCGCCAGTACCCGCCGTGAATAATGACCACGACGGCGGTGTGCAGGCGCCGGGCGGGCAGGTACAGTTCCGCGAACTGGCTGGGATCCGGGCCGTAGCTGTGCCGGGTGCACTCCATGCCTGCACTCTAGCCCGGCCCGCGGCACAGACGTCTGCTGGCTGCGGCTACGGCACGCCGTTGGAGACGCTGTCTTCCACCTCGTCCGAGCCGTCCGTGGCGCCGCCGGGTCCACCGGCCACAGTGGTCCCGCGGTGTTGCAGTTTCCACGGTGACGGCACCAGCCGGCCGCTGGCGGGCGCGCGGCCCTCCAGACGGTCGATCAGCAAGTCCACCACGGTGCCCACCAGCGGCTCCGGTCCCACCGAGCTCAGCGGCGGGTCGGAGTGGTGCCCGAGATCCGAGGTGTCCACGCCGATGATCTCTAGGTCCTCCGGGATTTTGAGTCCGGCTGCGGTCGCGGATCCAGAGACGCAGAGGGCTTCCAGGTCCGCGGTGGTGAAGAACGCCGTGGGCGGATCGGCCAGCTTGAGCAGCTCGCCGGCCACCTCGTGGGACTCTCGCCAGGACCCATGGGTTGCCCGCACGAGGTTCTCGTCCAACTCGGCGCCGAGGTCGGTCATTGCCTGCCGGAACAACCCCAGCCGGGTACCCCGGCGGCCCGGGGACGGCCCGCCTCGATGCAGCACCGCGATCCGGCGATGCCTGGCAGCCAGATACGCAGCCGCCTGGCCTATGCCCACTTCCGCGTCCACGGCCAGCACGTCGAAGCCGTCGGGCTGCAGGAACTGCGACACCACCACCTGGGCGACGCCCCGGTCTGCGAGGTCACGCAAGGTGTGGTCTTCCTCGGGCGTTTCCGTGCTGAAACCCAGGATGGCGCCGTCCGCCCCACCGGACAGCATGAAGTTCCGCCAAGCCTCCTGGCCCAGAAGGACAACCACCCGGTAACCGTGCTCGGGCAGCACGCGGTTCGCAACCTCCGCCAACTGCCGGTCCCAGGCCGAATCCAGGTTTTCCACCACGACGGCGACCGTGTCTGTCCGTCCACGGCGCATGCCGCGGGCGGCGTGGTTGGGTACGTATCCCAGCGATTTGGCGGCCTCGACCACCCGGGCTTTGGTCGGCTCGCTGATCCGCGTTGAACCTCCGTGGCGGCCGGACAGCACGTAGGAGACGGTCGCCAGCGAGACTCCCGCCCGCTCCGCAACGTCGCGAATAGTCGGCTTAAATGAACTCCCCATAATGCGGTCTGCCTTCTTCCCCAAGAAACATCCCCCGAAACTTCCCCCTGAAGTTCCCCTGGGTAAAGACTAACGATTCATCCGCAGAATGATAGGGGTTGGGTGCAAAATCTTTCAGCGCCTGGCCCTCCTGAAGCGGAGCCTCCGGTCCGTCGCACGTGCAGCGCCAGGGGCTCCACAGACGGACCAGCAGACCCTTTGCACGCGCCGCCGCAAGCCCTGCGCAGAGGCGGCGAACCCTCGGCCAGTGCCGTGTCAAGCCCGCTGCATCAGACGTGTACTTAAGGGATTTCGACGACGACGTCCGACGGTTTTTTGTCCGGCCGGAAACCCCGCCAGACCGGATGGCGCAGCTTCCCGGCTTCGGTGCGTTCGCTGAACTGCACTTCTCCAACCAGCGCGGGCCGGACCCAGTGCGCGTCCGCGGCGTCAGCAGAGGGCACGCCCTCCAGCGGCGGCGTCTTGCGTGACATCTTCTTGAGCCGGGAACCGATCTCGGCCAGCTCGCGCTCCGTCAGCCCGGACCCTACGCGGCCGACGTAGCTCAGTTCAACTCCGTCGGGCACGGCGACCAGCAGCGAGCCAACCTTGCGGGCGCGGGAGCCTTTGCCCGGACGCCACCCCACAATGACCACTTCCTGCGTCAGCTGGTTCTTGATCTTGATCCAACTCCTCGTCCGTATCCCCGGGGCGTAGTTGCTGTCCGTGCGCTTGGCGATGATGCCTTCCAGTCCGACGTCCCGGCTGGCTGCGACGGCTTCAGCGACGCTGGCGTCCAATTCCGGCGGCACCTGGATGTGGCCGTCTGCCGGGGCTTGCACTGCCTCGGCGAGGATTTCACGCCGTTGGGAGTATTCCAGCCCAAGCGTTGATGTTCCGTCCAGTTCCAGCAAATCGAAGAGGAAATACTCAACCGGGTACTTGGCGGCGGCACGCTCGATGTCGGCCTTTTTGGTCAGGTTCATGCGGTTTTGCAGCCGGCCGAAGTCGGGCCGCCCTTTGGCGTCCAGCGCAACGATTTCACCGTCCAGCACTGCGGTTTGGGCGAGCAGATGTTCGGGCAGGTCAGCCAGTTCCGGGTAGGTCTTGGTCATGTCGTTGCCGTTGCGGCTGATGAGTTGCACCTGCCCGTCAGCAACGACGGCGATGGCCCGGATTCCGTCCCATTTCAGCTCGTAGGCCCAGCCCTCGTCCTCGTCGATGGAGGCCTCTGTGCCTTGGACGGCCAGCATTGGTTTCACCGGCTGGGGAGGGGCAGTGTGGGGCCCGGTGCCGGCATCTTGGCTTTCAACGGCGGTGTCCCTTCGTGCGGCCCCCGCGTCCCTTGGTGAGGAGCCAGTGCCCTCTGCCTGCACACCCGTCCCGGCAGCGCCCTTGTCCTTGCCCGCACGGCCGCCGTTCTGGTCAGGCTTGGCTCCGGGACCCGGCTGCTCCTTCATCAAGTGCATCAGCCAATTGTCCTTGCCGCCTTCACCGCCGGTGCGGATCAAGGCGTACCGACGCGGGCCGGAGGGTCCGCCGTCGTTCGCCAGGCCCCCGTCTGTGGAACCATGCAGCACAATGATGGCTTCCTTGCCCTCTCGCCACTTCTCCGCTTCATAGGTGCCGGTGTCCCAAATGGTCATCACCCCGGCGCCGTATTCGCCCTTGGGGATAGTGCC
Source organism: Arthrobacter sp. Dra40 (assembly GCF_059091905.1). Taxonomy (NCBI): domain Bacteria; kingdom Bacillati; phylum Actinomycetota; class Actinomycetes; order Micrococcales; family Micrococcaceae; genus Arthrobacter; species Arthrobacter sp. Dra40. The sequence continues at coordinate 25,477 of NZ_JBNHHB010000032.1, read as the reverse complement.
TTCGAAGGTGGCGTATTCCATCGGGTGGTCCTCGGTGTGGACGGCCAGGTGGTTCTTGCCGGTCGAGGTCGGCGGCCCCTTTGGCACGGCCCAGGACACCAGCACCCCCTCGTGTTCCAGCCGGACGTCGTAGTGCAGCCGGCGTGCGTGATGCTCCTGGATCACGAAAAGCCGTTCGCTTGAGTCCCGCCGCTCGACAACCGCGGGCACCGGCTCGGGCGTCCGGTCCGGATCGCGCATGGAACGGTACACACTGAGCCGGTCCGGCCCTGACTCCGGCTTCCCCGTTCCGGCGGTGTCCGGCTCAGCCGCTTCCTGCAATGACTGCTCGTCCGCGGTACCGCCCGACATGCCCGCGAGCGGATCACCGATCTCCTTGACCCGCTCCAGAACCTGGCGGAAGTCGAGGTGGGCCAGGTCCGGGTCCTCCAGCTCGCCCCAGGTGCGGGGAACCGCCACGGTGGGATGCACGCGCCCACGCAGCGAGTACGGGGCGATGGTGGTCTTGGCCCAGTTGTTCTGGCTCCAGTCCACCAGGACTTTGCCCGTGCGCAGCGACTTCTTCATGTCGCTGACCACCAGGTCCGGATGGTCGGATTCGAGCAACCGGGCCAACTCATGCGCCACCTGGCTGACCTCCTCCGATGTCTGCCGGCCGTCCAGCCCGGCGTAAAGGTGGATCCCCTTGGAGCCGGAGGTTACCGGCCGCGGATCCAGCCCCATTCCCTCCAGGATGTCTTTGATCAGGAAGGCCACTTCAACGCACTCCGCCAACCCGGCCCCTTCTCCGGGGTCCAAATCCAGCACCATCCGGTCCGGATTGTTGACCTTGCCTCGCGGGCCGAACTTCCACTGCGGGACGTGGATTTCCAAGGCGGCAATCTGGGCAAGCCACGTCAGCGTCGCCCGGTCGTTCACGAGCGGGTACACGTTGGTGTTGCTCTTGTGCTCAATGGAGTGCCGCTCGACCCAACTGGGTGCCGATTTGTCCAGGTTCTTCTGGAAAAACACCTCGCCGGGTTCGGCTGCGGTGCCGACGCCGTGAACCCAGCGCTTGCGCGTCACGGGCCGGTCCGCCGCATGCGGGATCAGGTAATCGGAAATTTCCGAATAGTAGGCAATGACGTCTGCCTTGGTGGTTCCGGTTTCGGGGTACAGCACCTTGTCCAGGTTCGTGAGCCTGAGCCGGTGCCCGTCCACGGCTACGGTCTGGCTTGGGCTCGATTTCTGGCTGGCCATACCCCCATCCTGTATGCGACGAGGGCGATTGGCTAGCCGTCTGCCTCTGGCTTTGTACCGCTCGCGGGTGTTGACTAGTGCCATGAGAGCCATCTGGAAAGGAGCTGTGGCCTTCGGTCTGGTCAATGTGCCCGTCAAGCTGTACAGCGCCACCGAAGACCACGATGTAAGCCTGCACCAGGTCCACGACCAGGACGGCGGGCGCATCCGGTACCAGCGCCGCTGCGAGGTCTGCGGCAAGACCGTCGACTACCAGAACATCGACAAAGCGTACGACGACGGGGAACACACCGTGGTGATCACCGACGAAGATTTCAAGTCGCTGCCGGTCGAAAAAAGCCGCGAGATCGAGGTAGTCGAGTTCGTCCCGAGTGACCAGATCGATCCGATCATGTTCGACCGCAGCTATTATCTGGAGCCGGATTCAAAGTCCACCAAGGCCTACGTCCTGCTGCGGCGAACGCTCGAAGAAACCGACCGCACAGCCATCGTGCAGTTCGCGCTGCGGCAAAAGACCCGGCTGGCCGCGCTGCGCGTCCGCGGCAAGGTCCTGATGCTCCAGACCCTGCTGTGGGAGGACGAAGTGCGGGAGGCCAGCTTCCCGTCTCTGGAAGAAACCGTGCGCATCTCCGCCAAAGAAAAGGAGATGTCTGCGGCACTCGTGGACTCCTTTTCCTCCGATTTCACGCCCGCCGACTACACCGATGAGTACCAGGAACAGCTCCGCACGCTGATTGAGGCAAAGCTGGAGCAGGGCGAGGCGCTGGACACGGAAAAGACCTTTGGCCAGGACGAGAAGGAAGAAGGCGGCAAGGTCCTGGACCTGATGGACGCACTCCGCAAGAGCGTGGAGAAAAACCGCGAGGCCAAGTCGTCCTCCGGCGCCTCCGCTTCCAAGAAGAAGTCCGGGTCCAAGTCCAAAGGCGCCTGAGGCACGCAGCGGAACGACGGCGGGTGGTTCGGCGCGACGGCGAAAACGACCCGGGTGGGACGGTGCGGCGCCACGGCGGTGGGACGGTTCCCCGCGCTACTGCCGGTAGTGTTCCACTTCCTCAACCGGCCGGGTCTCTGCTTCGCCCGGATCCTCGCCCGCTTTGCGCTTGGCCCGGCGCTGGCGCAGCAGGTCCCAGCACTGGTCCAGCTGCTCCTCCAGCCGGCGCAGCTCGGCTGCGCGAGCCGACGCCTTGTCCGGATCCTCCGGCATGGAGTCGCGCAGTTGTTGTTCCTTCTCGACCAGTTCGTGGATGTACTTCTGGATGTCCTGGTCCATGGCAGGCCCCTCCCGGCGGTGGTCACTTCAGGCTACTTGGCCCGCCGGCTGCGTGCTAGGCCGTCTCCTCAATGAATTAAGTTCTGTGGTTGACTTCCTGCAGGGGTACACACCGGTGACCGGCATGATGGAGGGGCAAAAAACTCATGGCATATGGCGAGCTTGATTCCTCGTCCGGCGTACCCCTGTATCGGCAGATCAAGGAAATTCTGCGCCGGGAAGTCACCGAGGGAACTGCGGATCCCCACAAGCCCATGACAGAGGCGCAACTGCTCAGCCGCTTCGAGGTCAGCCGGGCGCCTATCAGGCAGGCACTCCTGGAGCTTGCGAGCGAGGGATACGTCTACAGAAAGCAAGGCAAAGGGACGTTCCCGGTCACGGGCACCCGGGTCCAGCGGCCCGCCGACGTGCGGTCCGGTGCTTTGTACCAGTACCTTTCCGACAGCGGGCTGCATCCGACGGGCAAGGTCGCCGGTATCGAGCGGGTCGAGCCACCTGCCCGGATCCGCGATATCTTGAACCTGCAGGCCCATGAGCGGCTCCTGCACTTTACCCGCCTGATTTCGGTCGAGGACGAGCCACTCGTCGAAGCCGACGTCTACATCCGGGCACCCGAGGACTTCGGCCCCACTGCCAAGGAACTCGAAGACCAAGGCTCCGCCTTCGAACTCCTCAAGAGGGATTTCGGCATCACGCACGTGCGGGCCGAGCATGAAGCGTGGGCGGCGGCGGCAACCGCCGAACAGGCGGCGACCTTCAGGGTCAGCGAGGGAAGCCCGCTGTTGGTGATCGAAACCGTCTTTTTCACCACGGGAGACCTCCCCGCCGGGTGGCGCTCAGCGGTGCACCAAGCAGAAAAATTCAAGTACCGGTTCAGCACCAGCCAGTAGCCCGCCACAGTGCGGGACCGCCCCGCGCACCCGATCCCTAGCCTCGGGCTTTCGAGGGCTGCTTCCCTTGACTTTGACATGACATCGTGTAAACCTAGTTGACAGGTAATCAAGGTCACATCAGCGCGGGACTGCTACATAGCGGACGCCAGGTCCCTCGGTGGACTGCCTCCTTCGTTTACTACCGCCTGCACCGAGTTCGGCGAGGAATGAATCCAGAGGTCGCGGTGCATGATCCTTCCCAGTGCGCAACGCCGCAGAGGTGCCGCGCAAGACGAAAGGTTGTGCCAATGACGGATACAACGACTGTCCCCAGCCACACCGTAAACACTGTCCTCGGTCCCGTTCCCGCCCAGGACCTGGGCGTGGTCGCGGTCCACGAGGCCCTGCTCTCCGTCCTGCCCGGCGCCCAGTACGCCCCGGACATCTCCATGGACCGGGCCGAGATCTTCGAGGCCCTGGCCGCGAAGCTCACCGACTTCCGCGACGGTGGCGGCAAGACGATCGTGGACAGCACGGGTATGTTCCACGGCCGCGACCTGAAGCTCTACGAGGCGCTGTCACGCTCCACCGGCGTGCACATCATTGCCTCCACCGGCCTGGGCCCCGAGGAGGAACTGGGCGGTTACTTCCTCACGCCGCAGACCAACCCGCCGACCCCGTGGCCGGCCGAGAAGTTCGAGGACCTCTTCGGCAAGGAGGTCACCGAGGGCATGGTGGTCCCCCGTGTTGAACGCCGCGCCGCCGCCGGGATCGTCGCCACGGTCGCCGACCGCGCCGGCATGACCCCAACCGAGGAAAGCCTGTTCCGCGGCTCCGCCCGGGCAGCCAGGAACACCGGTGTTCCGGTCTCCATACGCTTCGGCGCGGACGTCCTGCATGACCTGAACATCGTTCTGGACGAGCAGATCGACGCCGACCGCGTGCTCGTCGGCGGCCTGGACCGAAAGGATGCCGCCGGCTCCGCCCTCCAGGTCGCCGGCCGCGGGGCCTTCGTCGGGATCGACCACGTTGGCCTTGACGACGACGAGGACTACCTCACCGACCGCGAGCGTGCCGAGCTGGTGCTCGAGCTGGTCAAGGCCGGCCATGCAGACAAAATCATCCTCTCGGGCAACTCGATCGGTGTGGCCAAGGGCCTGCCGGAGTACAACCTGCCCTACAGCCACGTCCTGACGGTCTTCGTCCCCTTCCTCAAGGACCAAGGCCTGAGCGACGACGAGGCACAACGCATCCTGGTGGACAATCCGCGCAACCTGCTGACTGTGCGCTGAGCACCGCTGCCCACCATCAACAAGCTTTCGAAACTCCTGAGGTGAAGGAATGACCAAGGTCAACACCGTGCTGGGAACCATCCCGGCCGAAGAACTGGAAATCGTGGCGGTCCACGAACACATCGGCTACGGCATGCCCGGCTCCGAACTCGACACCAAGTGGTGGAAGTCGCCGGAGCAGGCCTACGAGGAAACCGTGCCGAAGCTGCGGAAGTTCCGCGAGTACGGCGGCGGCACCTTCGTGGATGCCACCGGCATCTGCAACGGCCGCGACGTCGACTACTACAAGTCCCTCTCGGCCAAGACCGGCGTGCACATCGTGGCCTGCACCGGCTTCGTCGGCGGGGACACCGCCCTGCCGCACTTCTCCCGGGCATCGGTGGACTACCTGACGAAAGTGTTCCTCCACGAGATCACCGTGGGCATCGGCAATACCGGCGCCAAGGCCGGCGTCATCAAGGTCGGCGTGAGCCGCGGCGGCAAGATGACCGAACTGGACAAGCGGATCTACCGCGCCGCCGCCCGCGCCGCCGTCATCACTGGCGTGCCCATCCTCACCCACCTGGCCATCGATCCCGAGCCCGCCGTGAACATCTTCAACGAAGAGGGCCTGCCGCTGGATCGCGTTCTCTTTGGCCACGCGGACGACGGGCTGAATGCCCCGATCACCCCGCACGACTGGATTTACGAACAGGGCGGCCGCATTGGTTTCGATACCTTCGGCTACGACCTCGAATTGCCCGACCCGCCGTTCTGGGGCCGCAAACGCGCCGAGCGGATGGAGCACTTCGTCAAGCTCGTGAACAAGGGCTACACCGACAAGCTGCTCGTCTCGGCCGACGCCAACTGCAGCCCGCTGGGATGGCCGGGCGTGAAGGGCCACACCATCAACTACATGTTCGAGGACATGATCCCGGACATGCGCGCCGCCGGCATCGACGACGCCACCATCAAGCTCCTCCTCGAGGACAACCCGGCCGACTTCCTCTCCATCAAGGCCTGACTCGCATCCCTCCAATTCGGCGCGCACGCGTCGGCCCCGCTTCCGCCTATGACGACGGCGGCGGGTCCCCATCCACCACACTCACCCCGAGGACGCCTGCACCGGCGTCCAGTGAAGGAACAGAACAATGCAGACTTCCGACATCCAGAACCTGAAGGTTGCCGTTGTGGGCGGCGGCTACGCCGGCGCTTCCGCTGCCCTGGCCCTGCTGCAGCTCGGCGCCGACGTGCACGTCTACGAGCAGGCCCCCGAGCTTGGCGAAGTAGGAGCCGGCATCGGCCTGCGCCCGCCGACCGTCGAGGTGCTGCGCAAGTGGGGCGTGTTCGAAGAGTTTGCCAAGGTCTCCGCCCCGTCCGAGGCCATCGAGGTCTACCAGGCCAACGGCGAGCTCATTGCCCGCGACCCGTGGCCCGGCATCAACGAATACGCCCAGACCAACCACTGCCGCATGGTCCACCGCGGGGACGTCATCGAAACCCTCCTGCGCCTCCTGCCGGCCGAGCGCGTGCACATCGGCCACAAGATGATCACCGTCACGGACAACGGCGACTCCGCCACCGTGAAGTTCGAGAACGGCGTCGAAGTCACTGCCGATCTGGTGCTGGGCGCCGACGGCATCCGCTCCAGCGTCCGCAACCAGATCTTCGGCGAGGTCCAGCCAGTGTTCTCCCACACCATTGCCATGCGCGCCGTGATCTCCGCCGACGATGCCTACGGCCTGGTGGAAAACGACAACTTCCGCGTCTACGTGGGCCGGAACGGCACCACCGTGTACTTCCTGCCGCTGCGCCACCGCAACCAGGTGTCCTTCGACATCACCGCCCCGAGCGAGGACACCGCCTGGGCGCCGGAGGTCACGCACGAGTACATCGGAGCGCTGCTGGAGGGCTTCGACGAGCGCCTGCAGAAGATCGGCCAGGAACTGGACATCGCCTCGATGACCAACCGCGGTGTCTACGACATCGACAAGCAGCCGAACTGGCACACCAACAGCGTTGCCCTGGTGGGCGATGCCGCGCACGCCATGCTGCACCACCAGGGCCAGGGCGCGAACTCCGCCATGCAGGACGCCGCCTGGCTGGCCGACGCCATCAAGGACGGGTCCGACCTGCAGGATGCCCTGCGCACTTACCAAGCCAAGCGCAAGCCCATCACCGACGTGCTGCAGGACATCTCCCGCAAGCCGTTCGACATTGGCGACTCCTTCCCGGAGACCACGTCCTTCAAGAAGGGAGCTGGTGTCGAGTGACCATCCACCCCGAGATCGGCAAACTCCTCGCCACGCTGCCGCCGTTCGACCACAGCACGCGGCCGGACCCCGAGGGCAAGCGCGCGGGCGACCTGCAGTTCGTCGCCCCGCTGGAGCAGCGGCTGCCGCTGCACGCCGTGGAGGACACCGTTGCAGACACTGCGGCAGGCAAGGTCCCTGTGCGGATCTACACCCCGGCCGAGGCCGCGTCCTACGGGCTGCTGGTGTACTTCCACGGCGGTGCGTTCTTCTCCGGCAGCCTGGAGACGCATGACCACGTGGCGCGGGCGCTGGCGAAGGAGAGCGGCCACAAGGTCATCTCCGTCGGCTATCAACTGGCACCGGAGGCCTCCTTTCCGACCGCCCTGCAGGAATGCTACGGCGTTGTCCAGTGGGCCGCGGGGCAGGGCGAGCGCCTGGCGTGGGACGGCAAGAACCTGGCTGTCGCGGGCGACAGTTCCGGGGCCAACTTCGTGGCCGCGGTGACGGCGATGGCCCACGACGAGGGCTTCGATCAGATCACGCACCAGATCCTGTTTTACCCATCGGTGGACCTGGACTTCGACGAGGACCGCTACGCCTCGCTGCGGGAGAATGCCACCGGCTATGGCCTGGAGACGCCGGCCCTGTTGCCGTGGAATTCCTTCTACCTCGAGAGCGGCGCGGATCCCGCCGACCCGCTCGTCTCCCCGATCAAGCGGGAGGACCTTTCCGGCCTGCCGAAGGCCCTGGTCATCACCGCCGAATACGACCCCCTGCGGGACGAGGGCGAACTCTACGGGCAGCGGCTGAAGGAGGCCGGCGTGGACACCACCGTCACCCGCTACGACGGGGCGAACCACGGGTTCATCCAGAACTTTTTCTGGATTCCGGAGATGTACCGGGCCTACCAGGAGGCTGGCGAGTTCCTGAACCGGGGCTGATTCCCGTCCACAGGCACAGGCGGCGCGCACCCCGAAGTGCCCGCCGCCGTCGTCGTTGTGGCGTGCCGGGGCTGGTCAGGCCTTCTTGCCGTACAGCCTGCGGTAGCCGTGCAGCGTCGTAAAGAACGGCGAAGGCTCCAGCTTCGGATCCCCGGTGTAGCTGAGTTCCTCAGCCACCGCCGCGAACGGCGAATAGGGCGAGTCGGTCTCCTGCAGGCCGACCTCCAGCGAACGCCGGGCGGCTGCGCGGACGCGGGCCTCAACGTCCAGGCTTTCCTGCAGGGCCTGCTGTGCCGTCGCGCGGTCCATCCCGATATCAAAGGGCACCCCCTCGGTGTTGCGGTAAGGGTGGCCCAGATAGAGCCGCTCGGGACGGATTTCGTCGCGCAGGTACTGGAGGCTGGACCGGTAGGCCTCCGGGTCCTCATAGCCCGGGAAGTGGTTGGCGGCGCCATGGACCTGCACCGAATCGCCAACGAAGACGGCGTTCTGCCCGTCCACCACATAGGCCACGGATCCGGCAGTGTGGCCGGGAATGTGGTGCACGGAAATGCTGACGTCGCCGCCGAGGTTGAGGGTCTCGCCGCCTGTCAGGACCATTCCCGGCTCCATCTCCCCCGAGATGGCGTGCTCGGCCGCCGCCCTTTGCTCCGCGATGGCGTTGGGGTTGTCCAGGTACTGCCGGCGCACCTCCACGTAGTTCTGCACGTGCGCGCCGCGCGAGCGCAGCAGCGGAGCGTCGGCTTCGTGGATCGCAACGGTGGCTTTCCGGCCCGTCATTTCCCAAAGGGCGTGTGCACCCCCGAGGTGGTCGATGTGGCCGTGGGTCAGCAGGATCCACTTGACGTCCTCGATGCGTCGGCCCAGCTTCTCCAGCTCCGGGACCATGCCCTCTGCCGGGGAGCTGGTGATACCGGTGTCGACAATGGCTGGTTCGGGCGCGTCAATAAAGAAGCTGTAGAGACCGAACCGACCCCAGGGTGAGACCAGCGGATGGATTTTCACGTCGTGCGTCAATGTTCTCTCCTCAGCTTCGGGACCCATTGACGGTCCTGATGTCCACGGCGGTGCGGCCTGTGCCCTGCACCGAGCGTTCCAGTGCCGCTGGTCGAGCGCAACGCTCTACCGCCTTGCAGCGACTTTATTATAATAATATGATCGAGTCACGCTCTGGAGAGCATGTCGGCCAGCGGGACGCACCTGGCACTCGAACGTTGACAAGGAAGTGCACATTCATGACCGATTTCACGACGTGGAATGCCGGCGGCGAGACCATCAAGATCAGGAAGGACCTGCGGATCCCGATGCGCGACGGCGTCGAGCTCGCCGCAGATACCTACCAGGGCCTCGAAGACAAGCCCCGGCCGGCGCTGGTGGCCCTCAGCCCGTACGGCAAGGAGTTGCAGGCGCTGGCGCTGACCACTCCGCCGCAGCGGCGCCCGAGCCCTATGTGGGACGGCTGCATCGAAGCAGGCGACATCGCGCGCATCGTCAGGGAGGACTATGTCCACGTCATCGGTGACCTGCGCGGTTCCGGCGACTCCGGCGGCGAACACATCGGGAACTACAACGCGGGCGGTGTTCCGCTGGGCCAGGATGCGTACGACTTCATCGAATGGGTCGCCGAACAGCCGTGGTGCGACGGCAACGTCGGCATGGTCGGCATCTCCTATTTCGGTTCCATGCAGGTGCTGGCTGCCGCCGAACGTCCGCCCCATTTGAAGGCGATTTTCGTCAGCGGCGGGCACTATGACTTCTACGAAACCACCTACCACGGCGGCATCATGTGGTTCATGCCCCGTGCGGCCCGTGAAGGCCGCGGCGGCGACTCGGGCTGGGCTTTCACGGACAACGTCAAGTCCCGCATGATCGAGAAGTACTCCCCCGAGGAGCTCAAGAAGCTCGTCGCCAAGCGCCTCGAAGACCCCGACGTCGCCGCCTGGCCGAATCTGGTGCACGTACTGAACTATCCGAAGAATCATGAGGCTTGGTTCGACATCGTCATGAACGAGCTGGACGGCGAGTGGTACGAGGAGCGCAACCCGATCACGCTGGCTCCGAACATCGACATCCCGGTCTGGCTGCAGATCGACCAAGGCCGCGGCTGGACCATGGACGGCACCATCGAGCTGTACAACGCGCTCAAGGGCCCCAAAAAGCTGACCATCGGCCCGTACCCGCCCATGCAGTCGCGCCCCTTCATCGAGGAACACGACAAGATGTTCCGTTGGTACGACTACTGGATCAAGGGCATCGACAACGGCGTGATGGACGAACCTGCCGTGAGCGTCTTCGTCGAAGGCTCCCGCGAGACCGTCACCGCCGACCAGTGGCCGCCGAAGGAGATCGAGTACAGGTCGCTGTACCTGCGTCCGCGCCACAAGCTGTCGACCGAGCCCGAGTTGATGGGCGTGGAGTATGCCGCCCCCGATGGCTTCTATCAGGCCCCGCTGACGGTCACCGACAAGGTGGAGATCATCAGCTGGAGCACGGCCCCGTTCGAAGCGGACACGGAGATGATCGGCACCGGTGCTGCGCACATCTTCGCCGAAATCGACCAGCCGGACTCAAACTTCGTCCTGCGCCTGTGGGACTACGCCCCCAACGGCAGGCGGCAGTTGATCACCACCGGCTACCTCAAGGCATCGCACCGCGAGCTGGACGAGGAGCGCACCAGTGAGGGCAGCCCTGTCCACCCGCACACCCGTGCCGTTCCGGTGGAACCAGGGAAGATCGAGGAGTATGTGCTCCGGCTGTACCCGTTCGCCAACACCTTCAAGCCTGGACACAAACTGGTCGCCGAACTTTCCAACGGGGAGCCGCTGGCCGACGAGCACAATGCGCTGCTGCCGCCGGATGCCTTCCATCTTCCGGTGGGACGTCCGGTGACACACAAGATCTATCGGGACGCGGCCCACCAGTCCCGTCTGGTCCTGCCGTTCACTACGCGCTAACGGCAAACCACGCGCGCTGAGGCCCCGCGACGTACGGCTGCGGGGCGTGTGCCGGCGCCGCGGCGTCCAGGCCGTGAGGTCCGGGGTGACCCTGAACCTCACGGCCTGCGGGGCTTAAGCCCGCTTATGCTTAGGGAATGGAGAAGCCTCAGCCCGGAGCCGTGCAGAGCAGGGGCGTGGACCACCGCCAGCTGGCCGTGGCCTTGATCGACATCTCATCCGATGTTCGCCGTAAATCGCATGAAACTGCCGGGATCCCCCTGCTGCCGAACGGCATGGTGGACATCATGCGCGTCATCGAGTCCCAGCCCGGCATCACGGTGGCAGAAGTTGCCGCTCGCCTGGACCGCCAGTTCAGCAATGTCAGCACGCAGCTGCGCGAGCTGGTGGCCCGCGGCCTGGTGACCCGGATCCGCGATGCAACAGACAAGCGCTACGTCACCTTGCACCCCACGGAGGAATCGCAGCGCATTAGGACTCTGCTCGAGGGCGCCTGGGCGCAGGCGCTGGGAGCCGCGGCCGCGAAACTGGGGCCCGAAGAACAGGAGCAGCTCGCCGGAAGCCTTCCGGCCCTCCAGCGCTTGGCCGCCCTGATCGGCGAACCCGGATGAGGACCCGGTCTGCGCTCTCGTGTGCGTATATACTTATAGTTTTGTAAGTATTACAGGCGAAGTCGCCTCCCACCCGCACGATCAGAAAAGGTGTTCATGAAAGACGTCCTAGAGGAGAAAATTCCGCCCGGAGAGGTGGAGGCGGCAAGCGCCGTGGAGCCTGAGAGGATCTCGCCCAAGCGCGTTGCCGCCGTGATCACCGCGCTGGTGCTGTCAGCACAGATCATGATCCTCAATGAGACGGTGCTGACCGTCGCCCTCCCCAACCTGATGGCGGACCTCAGCATCGAGGCAACCACCGCGCAGTGGCTGACCACCGGCTTCATGCTCACCATGGCCGTGGTCATTCCGACCACCGGTTTCATGCTGCAGCGCTTCACCACCAAGGGCCTCTTCGTCACCGCGATGCTGCTGTTCATCGTCGGCACCGCCCTCGCGACCGTCGCCCCGACCTTCGCGGTCCTGCTGATTGCCCGTATCGTCCAGGCAGGCGGCACAGCGATCATCCTGCCGCTGCTGATGACCACCACCCTGACGTCCGTGCCGGTCCAGCACCGCGGCACCGTGATGGGACTGAACTCCGTGGTCATTTCCGTGGCTCCGGCCATCGGCCCCACTCTCTCCGGCGCCATCATCAACACCTTCGATTGGCGCTGGGTCTTCGGCCTGATGGTCCCGGTTGCCATCATCGTCTTCCTCTTCGGCGTCTTTGCCATCAAGACCAACAAGGAGACCCGCAAGGCGCCGCTGGATGTCCCGTCGGTGATCCTGTCCGCGTTCGCCTTCGGCGGCATCGTCTACGCCCTCTCGTCCATTGCCGATCTGATGCACGGGGCGTGGGCTCCGGTCGTGGCCCTCGTGGTCGGAGGCATCGCGCTGGTGCTGTTCATCAACCGCCAGCGCGCGCTGCGCAAGACCGAGTCGGATCTGCTGGATCTGCGGCCGTTCAAGGTGCGCAACTTCCGCGTCTCCGTGGTCATTGTCATGATCGCCATGGCGACCATGCTCGGCACCGTCATGGTCATGCCGATTTTCATGCAGAACGGCATGGGTTTGGGCACCCTGACCATCGGCCTGGCGCTGCTGCCCGGCGGATTAATCCAGGGCGTCGTTTCCCCCATCGTGGGCCGCATCTACGACAAGGTCGGTCCCCGCCCCATCGTGATTCCCGGCGCCGTGCTGCTGGCCGGGGGACAGTGGCTGCTGGGCAGTGTCCACGTCGACACCGCGGTGGCAACGATCATCATCTTCCACACGGTGTTCTGCATCGGCATGGCCATGCTGATGACTCCGCTGATGACCGTTGCCCTGGGTGCGCTGCCGCGTGAGCAGTACGGCCATGGCAGCGCCATTATGAACACGCTGCAGCAGCTGGCGGGCGCCGCCGGCACCGCGGTGCTCATTGCGGCCATGACGATCGGTACCACTCTGGCTGCATCCAGCGGCGTCGCAGACAATGTTGCGCTGGTCGACGGCGTTCGGGTCGCGTTCACCGTTGGCGGGATCCTCGGCCTCGTCGCCATCGTCTGTGCCCCGTTCGTGCGCCGGCTGAAGCAGGACCAGGACCACTAGGGGCCTGGCGGGTCCTGCTCTCGCCACAACGAAGCCGGCCATCCCCGAAAGGATGGCCGGCTTCTTCCATCCGGTTGTGCGGCGGCGTTACGCCAACAGCCGGATTACGGGGCGGTCTCCAGAACCGGCGCCTCCGGTTCCGCCTCTTTGACGCCGTGCAACCCAAAGAAACTCAGGAGAGCCGCGGCCAGCGCTGCGATGGCCACCACCAGGAACGCCTGGGTGAACCCGCTGCCCAGGGCCTCGAGCGCGAATTGGCTTGCGCCCGATCCGGGCACGCCCTCCGGGATGCTGTTGAGCGCGATGGGGCCGCCTGCCTCGGCGATGCCCATCGCCGGACCCAGTTGGTCCGGGGCCAGACCGGATGTCCGCAGCGAGCCCATCAGCTGGCCGCCGGCGGTGGACAGCGCGATGGCGCCCACCAACACCGGGCCCAAGGCGAAGCCAAGGTCGCGCAAAAGGTTGGTCGTAGCGCTGGCCATGCCGGTCATCTCCCGCCGCACCGAGTTCACGGCGATGGCCGTCATCGGGCTCAGCGTAAAGGCGAAGCCCAGCCCGACCAGCAGCGACGGCAGGACAAACGTGGTGACGTCGCGGCTGGTCACGTCGGCATGGGAGTTGATCAGGGCGCCCATGCCCATGGCCAGGAAGCCGAAGGTCATCAGCCAGCGGGAGGAAACCCTTGCCTGGAGCCGGGAGAGCACGGGAATCAGCACGAAGGCCGGGCCCTGCAGCAGCAGGAAGAGCAGTCCGAGGTACAAAGGATTCTGGTGCTGCACCGGGCCAAGCCACATGCTGGTGGAGAAGCACGCCCCCAGGAAAGCGAACATGCCGACCACTGCCACGATCGAGGAAATGGTGAACTGGCGGTTCAGGAAAAGCCTTAGCTCCAGCAGCGGCGACTCCACGCGCAGTTCGATCGCCACAAAGACCGCCAGCAGGGCGGCGCCGGCGACCAGCGCGGCCAGCACGTGCGGGCTGGTCCAGCCGTCTTCGGGACCCTGCACCAAGCCAAACAGAACCAGAATCAAACCCAGTGCGAAGGTGATCTGGCCCCAGATGTCCAGCCGGCGCTCCCGGGCCACTTTCGCTTCGGCGGAACGCAGGGCGGTCAGCAGCAGGGCGGCCAGGGCGGTCACCACGACTGCCGCGTACGCGCCACGCCACCAGCCGAAGCCGGCGAACACACCGCCCAGCAGTGGTGACAGCGCGGAACCTGCGGACAAAAATCCTGCCCAGATGGCGATGCCGCGCACCCGCTCCTGCATTGTGCGGGCCACCGAGGCGACCAAGGCCAGCGATGCGGGGAAGATGGCGCCGGCACCAAGACCGTTGATGGCCGAGCCGATCCACATGGCCTGGACCGTGGGGGAGATGGCGCAGACCAGGGAACCGATCATCACCAGGACGGCGCCGCCAAGGACCAGCTTGCGGTGGCCGTACTTGTCCCCCAGCACCCCGAAGGTCAGTTCGAAAACGACTACCGGGATCATGAAGGCCGCGGTGATCCAGGTCAACTGGGAGCCAAACGTATTGAAGGTCAGTTGGAACTCGCCGTTGAGGGCACCTGGCAGCGCGTTGGCAATCTGGGCAACCATGACCGCCAATGAGGCAGCCGCCAGGGTGCCCTTGCTGCGCGCCGGTGCTGCTTCTACCGGAGGCGCCTGGGGCGGTGGATAGGGCTGCGGTGACGAGGCGTGGGTCCCCTGGTCCTGACTCATATGAAACTCCCTTGGCATGGTGCGGGCGATGTGTTGAACGGGTGTCGCTTGGGTCGTGCTTCGCTGCGGTCTGGGGTGCTGTTGCGGCCGGTCGGCGGCGCTGTTCGACGTCGGCCCGGCGCAGTGCAGGCTCAGTCCTCACCATCGAGGTCGCGGGTATCGGGACTTCGGAGGCCCCGCTGGCCGGTGAAGTCGCAGGGCATCCACCGGCGCGGCCGCACCGAGGCTGTGATTCGCACAACAGAGTCACTGTGATGGAGCCAACAGTAGTGATTGGGAATACACAGTGTCAAGTAAGCACTCTCCATGTTGTGCAGAGGGCCTGCTTGGAGGCCCGGTCGTGCACCGAACCGCGCCGTCAACGGCCGCGTGGGCCCTGCGTGTGGCTGCGCGTGGTCCCAAGGCGTCGCGGCCGCACGTTATTCTGTGTGCCATGGCAACACTCCGCGAAGCCCAAAAACAGCAGACCAGAAAGCTCCTCTTGGAGACCGGTCTGGAGCTCTTCGAGTCCAAGGGCTATGCGGCCACCACGATCGATGACATTGCGGCAGGCGCCGGAACTACCAGGACCACCTTTTACCTCCACTTCGCCTCCAAGGCCCAGCTGATGGGCGACGTGGTGAAGTCGGTGGACGCGATCCTGACAAGCGTTGACGATCCTCCCCTGTCAACCGTGGTGGAAAAGGGCCAACGCGACCTGGTCCGCACCTGGCTCAACCGCAAGTTCGACCAGTGGGAAGAGACCCGACCGTACCTTCACGCCGTGTTCCAGGCAGCGCCCATCGAGCCGGAAGTCGCACAGGTCATGGAGGACTGGTTCCGCGACGTGGCAGCTGACATGACAGCGGGGCTGGACCGGTCCGGACGGTTTGACCCGGCCAGCCGACAGATCCGCTGCGTCCTCGCCTTCGGCCAGCTGGAATATCTCTCCCAGCGCTGGATTCAAACAGGCTGGATCATGGACCGCGAAGTGTGCCTTGAGACCCTGACGGACTCCTGGTGCCACCTGCTGTCCGAAGAGTAAACCGGCCGCTCAGCCCTCGCGGGCTCCCGCCAGCAGTTCGGCCAGCGCACCGCGGCCCAGCACCGGCTGGCGGTACTCATCACTGAGGATCTGCATCATCGAGCCGGCATAGTCTTCATTGGTCGAGGCCAGCACGTCTTTGGCGAAGACCACCCGGAAGTTGTGGGCGAAAGCATCAGCAGCCGTTTGTGCCACGCAGTTGTGGGTGGCAACGCCGGCCAGCACCAGCCGTTCCACGCCATCCCGGCGCAGCCGCGCGGCCAGATCGGTCCCGAAGAATGCACTGTCGCGGGTCTTGACGACGCGCTCCAGGCCCTCGGTCTGCAGTCCGGGGAGGAATTCGGCCTGCTCGGTGCCCTCGAACAGAAACCCCTGGTCGTCGTCGAGCATGCTTAGCGTCCAGGTGGAGCGGTCCCGGCGGTGCTGCGTATAGACCATCAGCACCGGCACCTGCGCCGCCGTCGCTGTTCTGGTGAGGAGATTGGCCGACTCCACCACGGCTTCCTGCCGCTTGGCCAAGGCAGGGTCCTCGAAGTACGCGTTCTGCAAGTCGATCATCAGCACCGCTGTTTTCATGCCCTCCGCCTTCTGCCGGCCGTCGTTGCTTCCATCCTGTCAGGTGCCCGGGCCGTTTGGGTCTTGACGCGCCAGCACGGACAGGGTGTGGTGTGTAATACCGGCCGAAAGGACAGCACCATGCATTCGCTCTGGCTCGACACCGCACCAGGGATTCCTGCTGATACCTACACCGGCCAGACCGGGTTCGACTCGGTGGTGGTGGGGGCCGGCCTGACCGGCCTGGCCACCGCTGTCCTGCTCGCCAGGGCCGGGCACCGGGTTGCCGTGCTGGAGGCCCGGTTTGTCGGAGCGGCCACAACCGGCAATACCACCGCCAAAGTGTCCCTCCTGCAGGGCAGCCAGCTCTCGCGCATCACCAGCCACCACAACCCGGACACTGCTGCCGCCTATGTTGCGGCCCAGCAGGAAGCGCAGGCGTGGATTTTGCGGTACTGCGACGAGCACCAGGTGGGGTACGACCGGCGCGATGCCTACACCTACGCCACCACCACCCAGGGCGCCGAGGACTTGGCCGCCGAGCAGCGCGCCAGCGAATCCGCCGGCCTGCCGGTAGAGACAGTTTCCGGATCCGGCGACCTGCCGTTCGAAGTCAGCGGCATGCTCCGACTGGCCGACCAGGCCCAGATCCACCCCATGCACTTGCTTGCCGCACTGGTTGCAGAACTGCGCAGCCGCGGTGGTGTGGTCTTTGAGGGCATGCGGGTCACGGGGGTTGCTCACGCGGACGACGGCGGTGCCGGCACCGGGGCACGGAGCGTCACCGTGCGCACGGGGCTGGGGGATCTGCACACCGGAATCCTGGTACTGGCCACCGGAACACCCATCCTCAACCGAGGGGGCCACTTCAGCGTGCTCACGCCCAGGCGTTCCTACGCGGCCGCCTTTACGGTCCCTGGCCGGATTCCCGCCGGAATGTTCTTGTCCATCGATTCGCCCACCCGTTCGCTGCGAACGGCACGCCACGGGGACCGTGAGCTCCTGCTCGCCGGCGGCAACGGCCACGTGGTTGGCCGGCAGGACCATACCCGCGGCAACGTGGACGACCTGCTGCGCTGGGCCCAACAGCATTTTCCGGGCGCCGACCCCACGCATACCTGGTCGGCCCAGGACTATGAACCGGCAGGAGCTGTGCCCTACGTGGGGCCCGTTTTGCCTGGGGAGAAACGGATCATGGTGGCCACCGGATTCAACAAGTGGGGCTTAACCAACGGCGTGGCGGCGGCGCTGGCGCTCTCGGCCTCCATCCTGGGCGGGGACAACCACTGGGCCAAGGATCTGTACAAGTCGCGCATCTCGGGCCGGGACGCTGTCAGTACTGCCGGAACCAATCTCTCCGTCGGGTTGGAAATGCTGTCCGGCTGGCTGGGCGGTTTGACCCGGACCGCGCAGACCGCGCCGCCGGAAGGCCAGGGGACGGTAATCCGCGAAAACTCGCGGCCAATGGGCATCTGCACTGTGGACTCTGCCACCCACAGGGTCAGCGCGGTCTGCACCCATCTGGGCGGGGTCCTGAGTTGGAACGACGCAGAAGGCAGCTGGGACTGCCCCCTGCATGGGTCCCGCTTCAGTGCGGACGGAAAGGTACTCGAAGGCCCGGCCGTCAAAGACCTCGAGACTCGGTAGCGCCTTGGGATTGGCACCGACACACCGGTACGCTAGTGCGGATGCCTCAGCTGAAACGCCGCGCGGCCGCCCTCGGTACCGCCGCCCTGATGTCCTTGTCCCTGGCCGCTTGCGGCTCCGACTACCCGCTGGGTCCTGAGCAGGAAGCCGCTGCCCGGCAGGGCTCCTCCCTCTCGGGCACACTGACGGGGGCGGGAGCGTCGTCCCAGAACGCGGCCATGGACGCGTGGGTGGCAGGGTTCGGACTGCTCCATTCCAACGCGCAGGTCCAGTACTCCCCGGACGGCTCCGGTGCCGGCCGCACCGCCTTCCTGGCCAATGCCGTCGATTTCGCCGGCTCGGACGCCTATCTGGACGACGAAGAAGTGGAACAATCGCGCAAGGTCTGCGGACCGGAGGGCGGGTTTAACGTCCCGGCTTACATCTCGCCGATCGCCGTGGCATTCAATCTTCCGGGCGTCACCGACCTGAACCTGGACGCTGAGACCATCGCGAAAATCTTCCAGGGCAAGATCAAGTCGTGGAACGATCCGGCCATCGCGCAGCACAACCCGGGCGTCAAACTGCCCGATCTTCCGGTCACTCCGGTCAACCGCTCCGAGGACTCCGGCACCACCGAGACCTTCACCGAGTATCTGCACGCCGTGGTTCCGGACGTCTGGACTCCGGAACCGAGCGACACCTGGCCGGGCGAGTACGCCGGGGAGAATGCGCAGGGAACCACGGGCGTCGTCAGCATGGTGGCCGGTACTCCCGGAGCCATTACCTACGCGGACGATTCCGCCGTCGGTGCCCCGTTGGGCCAAGTCAACCTCAAGGTCGGCGACGAGTACGTCCCGGTGAGCGCAGAAGCCGCCGCCAAGGCACTGGACCAGGCGAAACCTGTCGAGGGGCGGCCGGAATATGATCTGGCTTTGGAACTGGACCGCAGGACCACTGCGCCCGGAGCCTACCCGCTGATGCTGGTCTCCTACCATATCTACTGCACCACGTATGAGGACCAGGACAAGGTGGACATCGTCAAGGCCTTCGCCGAGTACGTCCTGAGCCCCGAAGGCCAGGCCGACGCGGCGGACTCCGCCAAGAGCGCGCCGCTGTCGGAGGAGCTGTCGAAGCGCGCCGTGGACGCGGTGGAGCGGATCAGCGTCCGCCCCTGACCGCGGCAGCAGCATGCCGCCCGGCTTAGCTGCCTGAACCGGTGCCGTCCTCCTTGGCCCGCGGTTTGGGCAAGCCGGGATCGTCCTGCAGGGAATCGCCGGCCCCACCGGCCGCCTTAGTGCGCAGCTTGCGGAGTCTGCCGGTTCTCAGGCCCCGTGCCGTGCGGCTTTCCGGTTCCTGGATATCGGGCGCCCGGCTGTAGGCGTTGGCGTCCTCATTGCGGGGAAGATCGCGTCGTGTCGAGGCGGCAGGAGGGAATCCGCCGGCGAACGTTCCGCCGTAAAACTGCTGGCCGCCCTGCGCGTGATCGGCCGGCGGGTCGTGCGTTTCGGACCCTCCGGACTCGACGAAGTCCTTGAAGCGCCACAACTCGTTGCGCACCTCCCGGTGGGCAGACCCCAGCCCCGAGCCTGCCTTCTCCAGCAGTGTTCCCGGCTCCCAGTCGATGTGCACGTGCATTGACGTGGTGTCGGCGTCGACCGCGCCGAACGTCACGGTGCCGCTGTGCCGGACCCGGCCTTCGCCACTCCACACGATCCGCTGCCCGGGCTCGTCCTCGGTCACAGTGGTATCGAATTCACGCTGCTTCCCGCCCACTTTCGTGACCCAGTGGTGCGTGGTGTCGGTCAAGCGGGTTACGGACTTCACGCCGTGCATGAACGAGGGAAAGTAGTCGAAGCGGAGCCACTCGGCGTAGACCGTCTGCGGTGGCCGGGCGATTTCGACCGTTTCATCCACACTTGCCATGGTCATCCTCATTCCACCGGGGAACGGCGCCGCGGAAGCCGCCTGCAACGGCTGCCACTTGGCCTTAACGCTACAGAAGGGCCTGCGGCTCGGCAATGAATTGCCTCGTCTGCTGCGCATCCGGGCAGTTCACGGCAAAGGCCCCCTCCGTCCGGCCAGAGAGGGCCGCCCCGGCGGCATTGGGTAGTCTGTGTGATAAACCACTGCGTTGATGTTGAGGGGGCGGTATGCCGCGCTGTTTTCCGGAACAGCCTGAGTTCGGCCGGGACCGGCATGCCGAACGGGAGGTCTGGGAGGCCCTGGTGCGCACCCTGCCCCCGCACGCCTCCCTGCTGCATTCGGTCAACATCATCGAAAACGGCACCGAGCGGGAGATCGACCTCTTGGTCATCTGGCCTGGGGTCGGCATCGCGGCGGTTGAAGTCAAAGGCGGGCACGTCAGCTTCGACGGCGGCCAGTGGTACCAGACCAGCAATGGCCGGCAGCACCGCATGAAGGACCCGTTGGTGCAGGTCCAAGACGCCCGGCATATGCTTCAGCGGTACCTCGGCGCCCAGCTGGGACTGGGACGGAAGGTCCGCTTCGCCCATTTGCTGGCATTTCCCTACACCTCAGTACCGCGGCACTGGGACATTCCCGGCCTCAGGCGCTCCATGGTGATCGGGAGCCAGGACCTGAAGTATCCCGACGACACCGTCCGGGAAGCCATTAATTTCTGCGGCGACGGCGACGGCGAAACCTCCCCGGAGGTAGCCGACCGCATCTTGGCGCGGTTGACGCGCCCTCTGCTTGAGCCCGGCGCACTTTCCGTGGCGGCTGAGCACGAAAGCCGCGCCGCCCAGATGACCCGGGACCAGTCGGCGATATTGGATGTTCTAAAGAACCAGCCGAGGGCCCGCATTATCGGCGGGGCAGGTACCGGCAAGACCTGGCTGGCGATGGAGCAGGCACGCCGGCTCACCCGCGCCGGAAAACGGGTGGCGCTGCTGTGTTACAGCCGTGGCTTGGCCAGGTACTTCCAGACCGAGACCGCCGGATGGAAGCCGTCCGATCGACCTGCCCACGTGGGCATGTTCCACGACCTGCCGGTTCGCTGGGGCGCCCATCATCCGTTGGATCCCCGGCTGCTGACTGACCAGTACTACGAGCACTATTTGCCCCGGACGCTGAAACGGTTGGCGAAGAACCAGCCGGGGTACGAACTTTTCGATGCCGTCGTGGTGGACGAAGGCCAGGACTTCGGAGCGCTGTGGTGGGAGGCCGTCCTGGTGTGCTTAAAGGATTCTGCAGCCGGCGGTCTGTATGTGTTCATGGACGAAGACCAGCGGATTTTCGGCCGTGACGGCCGGCCGCCGATCGAAGCGCCGCCCTTTGTCCTCAACGAAAACCTCCGGAATACCAAGCAAATCGCTGCACTGTGCGGGGCGCTGTCCACCGAACTGGTGATTCCCCGGGGCCTGTCCGGTCCGCGCATCCGGTGGGTGGAGGCGCCGGCAAGCACTGTCATCCCGCGGGCCGATGACGCCGTGACCCAACTGGTCGAGCACGAAGGCTGGGCTCCGCAGCAGGTGGCGCTGCTGACAACCAAGCGCAAGCATCCGGTCCAACAACAAGACGTCGACGCGCTGGGCTGGCGCGGATACTGGGACGCATTTTTTGACCACAGCGACGTGTTCTACGGAAACGTGCTGGGGTTCAAGGGACTGGAACGTTCAGTGGTGGTACTGGCGATCAACGGATTCGGCGACCCGAAGCGGGCCCGCGAAATGCTCTACGCCGGCTTTTCCCGCGCGCGGAGCCTGTTGGTCGTCGTCGGCGAGCGTTCGCTCATCGCCGGAATTGGCGGGCCTGCCGTGGCCAAGCGGCTGACCCAGGCCGAGCCCTGGAACCCGCAGGAGTAACGCCCGGCTGACCCATTGACTTTTGCACCCCCGCGGAGGATTCTAAAACCACTAATTCGGTTTTTAGAAGGTGGGGAGGTTCCCATGGCTACCACCACTCCAACTCTGCAGCGGGTCCGGACCGAACCCGCCTACGGCGCCTTCTGGCTGCTTAGGCTGGGTTTCACCGTCTTGCCGATCCTGATGGGACTCGACAAGTTCTTCAATCTGCTCACGGACTGGGAGCAGTACCTGGCGCCTTGGGTCGTGAGTCTGCTGCCCGTGAGTGCCCATATGGCCATGCTGATCGTCGGCGTGGTGGAAATCGCCGCCGGCGTGATGGTCTGGCTGAAACCTCGCTACGCCGCATACGTCGTGGCACTCTGGCTGGCGGGCATCATCATCAATCTGCTGACCCTGCCAGGCTTCTACGATGTCGCGCTGCGAGATGTCGGCCTGATGCTGGCGGCGCTGACCCTGGCACGGCTGGCCACCCAGTTCGATCCGGCTTGGCACCGCACCCGGTGATCCATCGAGCCCGCGCCCGCCTTCAGTGCCCGGTGAAGGCGGGCGCTTCCTTGGCCAGGAAAGCATCCCGCCCAATCCGGGAATCCTCGGTGGTGAAGGCCTGGCCGAAGGCCCGGCGCTCTACCAGCAGCCCGTCACCGGTGGGAACCCCCAGGGCCGCATCGACTGTCCGCTTGGCATTTGCGACTGCGGCGGGTGACTTCGCGGACATTTCCCGACAGGTGGCGGCTGCGGCATCCAGCATGTCGTCCTTGCTGGCGAAGACCGCATTGGCCAGTCCGATCCGGAGCGCTTCGTCTGCGCCGATGCTCCGTCCGGTGAAGATGAGTTCCTTGGCACGCCCGGGGCCAACCCGCTGCGGCAGCCGAACGGTCCCGCCGAAGCCCGGTATGAGGCCCAGCCCGACTTCCGGCAGGCCAAACTTGGCGTTCGAGGTGGCGTAAATAAAGTCGCACGCCAACGCCAGTTCCAAACCTCCCCCCAACGCGAACCCATTGACGCACGCCACCACCGGAAGATCCAGGGTTTCCAGCACCCGGGTCAGGTCCTGCATGGCCGCACTGTGTGCTTCCGCTTCCTCCGGACCCATGGAGGCGAGCTCGCGGATGTCGGCGCCGGCGGCGAAGGCCTTCCCGCCGGCACCCGTGATCAGGATGCTGCGCACCTCCCGGCCCTCCGGCGAGCGGACGTCCGCGACAAACTGCGCCAGATCCGCCACCACTTGGGTGTTCAGCGAGTTAAGCGACTCGGGACGGTTAATGACCACGGTGGCCAATTCGCCAAGGCATTCGAGCTGGAGGGTTTCGTAGGTCTTTTCCACAGCCCCACTATGCCACGCCGAAGGGCACGAACCGGGACTTAGTCATCCCCGCAACAGGGCCACGGCGTCGGCCACCTGCTGCCGGCCGCCCGCCACCGACCAGCGGTAGCCACCCACCTCCACGACGGCGGTGGAACCGCCGGCCGCTTCCACCAGCGTCTTGCCCGGAAGCCAGTCCCAGTCAGGCAGCCCTTGCTGGTACCAGACGCCGAAGATGCCCGCGGAGGTAGCCGCCAGCTCGCAGGAGGCCGAACCCCAGGTTCGGTACGTGGCCGAGCCCAGCAGTGTGCGCAGGTACGGATCGCCCGCGGCTTCATCGCGCAGATACGTATGGTGCAGGTACGCCGACGCGCTGCTGGCTGCCAAGGGGGCACTGGTGATATCACTCACCCGGAATCCGTTCCTGACCGTGGGCAGGTTCCGCCCGCCAATCCACAGGACGTCCTCGGCCGGATGGTATACCGCACCCAGCCGGGATCCGGCGTCGTCGGTCAGGGCCAGCGCCGAGCACCAGTAGTGGCCGCCCGTGAGGAAGTTGTAGGTGCCGTCTACAGGGTCGATGACCCATGTTCGGCCCGAGGTTCCCTGGTGGGTGGAGCCTTCCTCACCCAAGATCGAGTCCTGCGGCCGCAACTGCCGCAGGGTGTCCACCACCAGCTTTTCGGCGGCATGGTCGGCAGCGGTCACGACGTCGGAGATGCTGGTCTTCTCTTCGAAGGTCGTCACCCCGGAACGCATTCCGTTGGCCAGCGTGCCGGCGGCGCGCACCAGCCAGGCCGCGAGTTCGGTGTCGTCCAAATGGTCAGGGCTGCTCACGGTCATAGCTGAAGCCTAGCCAAACGCACCGGAGAACGAGGACAGCTGGCGGGTTGTTACCGGCGGCCGCGGCGTGGCCCGCGGCCCTTGGGCGTTCGCCCGCCGCCAGCCCTGCCTTGGCCCTGGCCGGACTGCTTGCCGCCGGATCCTGGTGCCCGCCCCGTCCCGGACCCCTTCCCGGCGCCCTTTCCGGAGCCGGCACCTTTGCCCGCGCCGGAGGCTCCGCCGTCGCTCCTGGCGCTGTTCTTGCGGCCCTTGCCCTTTACCTGCTGCTCCTGCACCGAGGGCTGACGCGAACTGCGGGCGGTACGGCCCCGCACGATGCCGATGAACTCTTCAATGGCGGGGTCGGTCCGGTCGGCCAGCCACGCGAGGCCGATCTGGGTTTCGGGCTGCCCGGTGACGGTCCGGTACACCACGTCCTTGCGGTTATAGAGCCGGGCCACGGACATCGGCAGGATCATCAGCCCTGCCCCCGACGCCACCACTTCGATGCCGGTCTTGGCGCCGCCCATCTGCTCCGGGTCCAGAAAGTTCTCGCCGGCGATCTCCTCGTAGGGCACCTCGTCGTCGTAGAGGGCAACGTCGTGTTCCTTGGGAGCGACCACCACGGGCAGTTCGGCATACAGCGGGATGATGCTCAGCCCCTCCCGATCCACCGGCAGCCGCACGAAGCACAGGTCCGCCCGGCCGTCATGCAGGATGGCTGTTTGCTCGTCCTCGGGGCATTGGAAGGCGGTCAGCGGGACATCCGGCAGCCGGTCGGCCCATCGGCTGGTCCACTTCCCCGGCGTCACCCCCGGGACATAGCCGACCTTGAGTCCGGCCAGCGGGGCCGTCGTTTGCGGCTTTGGGTCTGCATCCTGCACTTCATCACCGTAGCGCAGGGCGGCTAGGCTGGGTTCATGAGCGCGAAATCCTCCCAGTCCATGAAACCGGCCACCGCCGCCAAGAAACTGGGCATTTACCTGCCCGCGGCCCCGCAGGAGTTCCAGGACAACCTGATCTCGCGCGAAGAGTTCAACCAGTTGCAAACGGATCCGCCCGAGTGGCTGGCCGAGCTGCGCCGCAACGGCCCGCACCCGCGTCCCGAGGTAGCCCGCAAGTTGAACGTCTCCATCTCCGGCCTGGCCCGCGGTGGCATCAGCGAACCGCTGACGACGGCGGAGATCACCGCACTGCTCCAGGATCCGCCGGAATGGCTGGTTGCCGAACGCGCCTCGTTCGCGGCGGTCCGCGCGGAAGAACAACGGGTGAAGGCCGGCGGCAAGCAGGGCTGACCGCCGTGGGTCCGGCCGGGTGGCGACCCCTACCCCGGCCGGCGCCCCTGCTCGGCGCAAAGGCGGGAGCTGCGGGCCGGGCACACACCGCCGCCGCCCAACGGCTCTTTCCTCAACTCCGGGGGGAACGGCCGCCGCCAACGGCTCTTCCCCAGCTCCGCGGGAAAGTGGCGGTCCGTAGGTTAACGGCAAGAGCCCCGGTCCGTAGACCGGGGCTCTTGCTCTGCGTGCGCGAGGGGGGATTTGAACCCCCACGCCCTTTCGGACACTGGCACCTGAAGCCAGCGCGTCTGCCGTTCCGCCACTCGCGCGCAGT
>NZ_JBNHHB010000031.1:0-55893 GCF_059091905.1 Arthrobacter sp. Dra40 | reverse complement strand
GGCCGCGTCGGCACCATCACGCTGGCCGCCGCGCTGGCGCTGCGCGAACGGCGCCAGCTGTTCCACTACCCCGAAGAGAGGCCCATCATTGGCTGACAAGTCCGCATCGAGCAAACGCCCCGCCCACAACGCCCCCGTGCTGGTCGTCGGACTGGGCCGGTTTGGCGCCTCCACCGCTGAACAGCTGGTCAGGCAGGGCCGCGAGGTGCTGGCGATCGAACGCGATCCGGCACTGGTGCAAAAGTGGTCGGGCCAGCTGACCCACGTGGTGGAGGCGGACGCCACGAACATCGACGCGCTGCGCCAGCTGGGCGCCCAGGAGTTCAGCGCAGCCGTTGTCGGAGTCGGCACGTCGATCGAATCCTCGGTGCTGATCACCGTGAACCTGGTGGACCTGGGCATCGAACATCTCTGGGTCAAGGCCATCACGCCCTCGCACGGCAAGATCCTCTCCCGCATCGGCGCCAATCATGTGATCTATCCGGAAGCCGACGCCGGTCGCCGCGCCGCCCATCTGGTGGGCGGCCGGATGCTGGACTTCATCGAGTTCGACGACGGTTTCGCCATCGTGAAGATGTACCCGCCGAAGGAAACCCAGGGCTTCACGCTGGGTGAGTCACAGGTGCGCTCCAAGTACGGCGTCACCGTGGTGGGGGTGAAGTCCCCGGGCGAGGACTTCACCTATGCGCGGCCGGAAACCAAGGTGTCCAGCCGGGACATGCTGATTGTCTCCGGCCATGTGGACCTGCTGGAGCGCTTCGCCGCCCGCCCCTGACCCGGCCCTGGCGCAGCGCGGACCGGCTGGCTGGCCCGCTGCCAGAGCAGGTCAGGCCGGCCCCGAACAGGTCCCGAACAGGTCAGGCCAGCTCGCGGGACAGCTCGGCAGCCCGTTCCGCGGCGGCCGCTGCGCCGCGCGCGATGATCTGTGACAGCCCGGCCTCGTCGAAAGCGGCGATGGCCCGCTCCGTGGTGCCGTTGGGGCTGGTGACATTGCGGCGCAGGACCGCCGGGTCGGCGTCCTCCGCAGTCAGCATGATGCCTGCCCCGGCCACCGTTTCGCGGGCCAGCGTCATGGACAGCTCCGGGTCCAGGCCCAGCTCCACGCCGGCGGCAGCCATTGCCTCGGCCAGGTAGAACGCATAGGCGGGACCGGAACCGCTGACCGCGGACACCGCGTCCAGCTGATCCTCCGGAACAACGACGACGGTACCGGCTCCGGCGAACACCTCACGGGCGGCGTCCAGCTGGGGATCGGTCACATGGCTGCCGGCCGAGATGCCGACGGCCCCGCGGCCGACCTTGAGCGGCGTATTGGGCATACTGCGAACCAGCGGCTGGCCTTCCGGCAGCGCCGCTTCCATCGTGGCAATGGTGACTGCAGCCGCCACGGAGACCACCACCGTCGTCGGATCCAACGCGGGCCCGATGCTGCGGCACATGTCGGCTATCCCCACAGGCTTGACCCCCAGCACCGCAACGTCCGCACCTTTCACAGCGGTGGCGTTGGCACCGGCGTCGTCGTGTTCCGCAAGCACCGTCAGGCCCGGATAGCGGCCACGCAACTCCTCTGCGCGCTCGCTGCGGCGTACTGTTGCCGTCACGTTCCCCGCAGGTGTTCCGGCGGACAGCAGCCCCACGAGGATTGCTTCACTCATGGAGCCACAGCCCAAGAAGACGGTGCGGCGGGTGGATGGCGTCCCAGTGGCTTCAGCAGTCATGTCTGCCATTGAATCACGCAGTCCTGCGCGGCGCGCACCGCGGGGCGTCCCCTTCGGCGGGCAGCGAAAACAACTCACAGCTGCTTTTCAGGTTCTTAAGGGCGTTATCCCAACTTCGCCCCCTAATGTCTATAAGACCTCATCAAGGTGCGAGTGATGATGGACCGGATCTGCTGGTCCGGTCCGGGCGCCGGCGAACAGCGGTTGACTCCCCCAACCGACCGCAACGTTCGCCGGCGCCGCCTT
This sequence comes from Arthrobacter sp. Dra40, assembly GCF_059091905.1. Classification (NCBI taxonomy): domain Bacteria; kingdom Bacillati; phylum Actinomycetota; class Actinomycetes; order Micrococcales; family Micrococcaceae; genus Arthrobacter; species Arthrobacter sp. Dra40. Next base: position 53,929 of record NZ_JBNHHB010000031.1, on the reverse strand, counting down.
TTAAGCTCCGAGCCCCATTCAACCCGGCTTCACCCGCCGCCAAGGTAAGGCTTATTGACTTCCCACCGTCTCGATGGCGGGGGCCGGCTCCACGGCCTTCTGCACCAGCATGGTGCCCACCGGGCTGACCGGTGCATCGCTGTCGAAGAGCAGGTGGTCGAAGCGTTTGAGGATCAGGCCCTCGCGCAGCGCCCACGGGCAGATCTGCAGGGTCTCGATCCTGAACATTTCCATCGCCGCTTCGGCAACCATCGCGCCCGCCAACAGTTGCGGCGCCCGCACGGCCGAGACCCCGGGCAGATTCACGCGGTCACCGACCGGCATGGCCGCCAGTCTTCGGGCCCACAGGGACAAGTCGGTGAGGTGCAATTCGCGCCGCACGTAGGGTCCGGCCGCCGAGGGAGCGGCTCCGGCAATCCTGGCCAGCGAACGGAAGGTCTTCGACGTTCCCACCACCATGTCCGGGCGGCCCAAGGCGGCGAACTCCGCCACGGCAGGCGCCATGGTGTCGCGGATGTAGCCGTGCAGGTCCTTGATGCTCTTCACGCTCGGCGGGTCCTCGGGTAACCACTGCCTGGTCAGCCGGCCGGCTCCCAGCGGCACCGATACGGCCAGGTCGGGCTGTTCGTCATGCCCCATCGCCATTTCGAAGGAGCCGCCGCCAATGTCCAGGTCCAGGACGGTGCCCGATCCCCAGCCGTACCAGCGACGGACCGCCACCAGGGTCATGCCCGCTTCCTCCGGGCCGGTCAGCTCCTGCAGGGTGACGTTGGCTTCCGCCTTGACCCGGTCCAGCACGGCCCGGCCGTTGCCGGCCTCGCGGATGGCTGACGTGCAGAAAGCCAGCATGTCTTCGGCGCGGTGCTGCCCGGCGAACCGCCAGGCCTCCCGCACGAAACCGATGAGTTCCTGCTGGCCTTCCTCGGTGATATTGCCGTCGGCGTCCAGGTAGGCCACCAGAGACAGCGGCCGCTTGTGTGACGCGAACGGCACCGGCCGGGCGCCGGGGTGGGCATCCACCAATAGCAAATGCACAGTGTTGGAACCGATGTCGAGAACGCCCAGACGCATTCTCATATTATGCAGCGCCGTTGCCGGGGCACTGTAACCGGACCCGGCTTCGGCAGCAGTTGCTCAGGCTGCCGAAGCGGGTGGCCGGCTACTTCTTGGCGGTTGCCTTGCGCCGGGCAGGTTTCTTGGCGGGCCCCTTCGCCGGTCCCTTGGCCCGCTTTTCCGCCAGCAGTTCAACGGCCTGTTCGCGCGTCAGTTCCTCAAGGCTGGTGGAACGCGGCACCGTAATGTTCGTGACGCCGTCGGTAATGTACGGGCCGAACCGACCGTCCTTGACCACGATGTTCTTCTCCGACACCGGGTCCACGCCGAACTCGGCCAGCGGTGCTGCGGCGGTCCGGCCACCGCGGGTCTTCGGCTGCGCGTAGATCTCCAGCGCCTGCTCCAGCGTGATGGTGAAGATTTCCTCTTCCGAACCGATCGACCGCGAATCCGTCCCCTTCTTCAGGTACGGGCCGAAGCGGCCGTTCTGCACGGTGATCTCGGCGCCCTCCGCATCGGTGCCCAGCACACGCGGCAGGCTCAGCAGCTTCAGCGCATCCTCGAGGGTCACCGTGTCCACGCTCATCGACTTGAACAGGGACCCGGTGCGCGGCTTGACCTTGGCGGGCTTCTTCGGCGGCTTGGGCTTGCCGTTCTTGTAGTACTCCACCGGCTGCGCGGCCAGCTCCTCGGCCGTCGGCTCGTAGATCACTTCGGTGACGTAGGCGCCGTAGCGGCCTTCCTTGGCCACAATGGTCCGACCCGTCTCCGGATCCGTGCCGAGCTCGCGCTCGCCCGGGCCTTGGGTCTCCATCAGCTCGACGGCTTTCTCCGCCGTCAGCTCGTCCGGGGCCAGATCATCGGGGACGTTGGCGCGCTGCGGCTCCTCCCCTTCTCCGTTGCCGTTGCGCTCCAGGTAGGGGCCGAATTTGCCCACCCGCAGGGTGATGCCGTCGGCAATATCGATGGAGTTGATCTCGCGGGGATCGATCTCGCCCAGATCGTTGACCACGGTGTTCAGCCCGGTTTCCTTGCGGTCCCCGTAGTAGAAGCCGGAGAGCCATTCGGTCCGGCTGGCCTCGCCGCGGGCAATACGGTCCAGGTCCTCTTCCAGCTCTGCCGTGAAGTCATAATCCACGTAGTCGCTGAAATGCTCCTCCAGCAGCCGGACCACGGAGAACGCGATCCAGCTCGGCACCAAGGCGGAACCGCGGGTGCGCACATAGCCGCGGTCCATGATGGTGGAGATGGTGGCGGCGTAAGTGGACGGACGCCCGATGCCGCGGTCTTCCAACGTCTTGATCAGCGATGCTTCGGTGTAGCGCGGCGGCGCGGAGGTCTCGTGTCCGACGGCGTCTACCGATTGGGCTTCCAAGGCGTCGCCCTGGGCGAGGTTCGGCAGGCGGCCGCCGCTGGCATCGTCGTCCTCGTCCCGGCCGGCATCCTTACCCTCCTCATAGGCGGCCAGGAATCCGGGGAAGGTGATCACGGTGCCGGATGCCGTGAATTCGGCGTCCCGACCGTCACCGGCAATGGCGCCCAGACGCACCGTCGAAGTCGAGCCCTTGGCATCGGTCATCTGCGACGCCACGGTGCGCTTCCAGACCAGCTCGTAGAGCCGGTACTCGTCACTGGACAACTGGCTGCGGACCTGACCGGGCGTACGGAACGAATCACCGGCGGGTCGGATGGCTTCGTGGGCTTCCTGGGCGTTCTTGTCCTTGCCCTTGTAAACCCGGCGGGAATCCGGGACGTACTCGGGTCCGTACAGCTCCGAGGCCTGGCGGCGGGCCGCATTGACGGCCTGGTCGCTTAGCGCCGGTGAGTCCGTACGCATATAAGTGATGTAGCCGTTTTCATACAGCTTCTGCGCCACCTGCATGGTCGAGCGGGCGGAGAACCGGAGCTTGCGGGCCGCCTCCTGCTGCAGGGTGGAGGTGGTGAACGGGGCGGCCGGGCGGCGGGTGTAGGGCTTGTTCTCCACGGCGCGGACGGAGAACTCGGCGCTGCGCAGCGAGTCCGCCAGACCGGTGGCGGCTGCCTCGTCCAGGTGGACGGCCGAGCGGGCCTTCAGCCGGCCCAGATCGTCGAAGTCCTTGCCGACGGCAACCCGGCCGCCGTCGACCGCCACCAGCTTGGCCTTGAACGCCGTGCCCTTGGAAATGTCCTCGGGCTGCACCGTGGCCAGCAGATCCCAGTAGGAGGCCGCACGGAAAGCCATCCGCTCACGTTCGCGCTCCACCACCAGTCGTGTGGCCACCGACTGCACGCGTCCGGCGGACAGGCCTGCCTTGACCTTGCGCCAGAGCACCGGAGAGAGCTCGTAGCCGAACAGCCGGTCCACGATCCTGCGGGTCTCCTGCGCGTCCACCAGGTCGGTGTCGACCTCGCGGACCTCGGTCAGGGCGCGCTGCAGGGCTTCGCGGGTGATCTCGCTGAAGGTCATGCGGTGCACCGGCACCTTGGGCTGGAGCACTTGGAGCAAGTGCCACGCGATGGCTTCGCCCTCGCGATCACCGTCAGTTGCCAGATAGAGTTCGTCGGCGTCCTTGAGCATCGATTTGAGCTCGGACACCTTCTTCCTCTTGTCCGGCGACACCACGTAGTAGGGCTCGAAATCGTTCTCGATGTCCACCGCAAACTTGCCGACCGACGTCTTTTTGAGTTCAGCAGGCAGGTCGGAGGGCTGGGGCAGGTCACGGATATGACCCATGGAGGCCGTGACCTCGTAACCCTCGCCGAGATACCCGGCGATGGTCTTGCCCTTGGCTGGAGACTCGACAATGACGAGTTTCTTGCCGGTTTTTTCGCGGGCCTTGGCTGGCACTGTGCTCCTACGTAAAGAAAGAAAAGAAAGGTATTGATGCGCTTGTAAGTACGTCCTCCAACCCGGCGGGGCGGAGGACCGTCAGCACTAGGTTAGCCGCAACAGTACCGCGAACCAGAACACGCGAACTGGCGAAGTGACTGGCTCCGGGGTGAGCGGGAGGCTGGGAGTGGCCCCGCCGGACCGCTAGTCGTTGTCGATGTCACCGGGCAGGAAAGAGAAGACATAGTAGAGTTTCTCCGCCCCTTCTCCCCTATTCTCCGGGTTGGTGGTCGGGCTGAATTCCAGCAGGATCTCGCCGATCCGCCGGCCGAGGTCGTGTCGCTGTTCCTCGGTCAAATAGAACCGCCCCGTGCTGAGCGCAGCCAGATGCCCTTCCTGCCGCCAGGTGTCCGGATCGGGCGCCTGCTTGTCCCGTTTGACATATTTGGACAGACGTTCGCGAAGATCGTTCAGTTCCACGTCCACCACGCCCAAGGTGGCGGCGCGGCTGTCCGCCACGCTGGTCACGTCCAACCGCCCTGCGGCCGCCTGCCAGTGCCGCTCCCGCCCGTCCCCCTGGTTGGCGCACCGTTTGACGAATCCCCACTTCTCCAAGGCGCGCAGGTGGTAGCTCATGGCGCTGGGCGTCAGCCCGTGCCGCTGGGCCAACTCGGTAGCGGTGGCCGGCTGCTGCGTATCGAAGAGCTCCTCGATGACTTTCAACCGCACGTTGTGGGCCAGTGCCCGGATGGCCCGGGCATCGGAGATATTGACCCTGTCCCCGGCTTCCGGCGCCCTCTGGGGGTCCGCGGCAGCAGCAGCCGCACGGCCGGTCGTCGTGGTTGAACCCTTAGTCATGATCAGTAAGTGTAATGCCGCTCACGGCCGCCGGCGGCGGTGTTCCTCATTCTTACAGGCTGCAATCAGGAAACGATCAGGCCTACTGGCCGGTAGGCACCAGGAACCCGTCGGCCACCAGGTTCCGCACTTCCTCGGACAGCTGCCGGGCGAAGTCCGGTTCCGGTCGGCCCAGCAGCGCGGCCAAGGCGCCGATGATCTGGTCCACGTCCAGCTCGCCGTCACTGGCAGAGACGAACCCCGCCAGTTCGGTGCTCATCAGGTTGGTCCGGCGCAGCCCCGCGCCCTGGCGCAACAAGATCACGCCGGGATGTTCCGCTCCGGGCCGCTGGTGCCGCTCCTCGGTCACGTCTTCGGCCACCTGGAGGTGCTGGCGGCCGAAGTCCGCGGCGTGGGCGGCCAGCCAGTCCGAGCGCTCGACCGCCGCTGCCAGATGCGGCCCAACGGGCTGCTCGATCGGATAGGTGATCTCCTCGAACCGGCGCAACGTACCGTTGGCCGACGCCGCGGGGCCCGCTGCGGAACGGCGCAGCCACACCATGCCGAAGCCAACGGCTTCCACCGCACGGGACTCGAAGTCGTCCAAGTAGGCGGCGTAGGCCGAGGCGAACAAGGCGGGGTCGCGGTTCTCCGACGCGTCGCGCAGCCAGGTTTCCGCGTACTGCGCGGGACTGAGCTGTTCGCGCTGGATCACCCAGGCGTCGGTTCCCGGCGCCAGCCACTGCTCGAGCCTGGCATGCCAGCTGACGGCGCCCTCGGGGATCTCCCAGTTGCCCAACAGCTGGGCAACGCCGCCGTCGGCCAGTACGGACGGGAGGGTGCGGAAGAGGGAACCCACAATGTCGTCCCCGGGCAGCCCGCCGTCGCGGTACGTGAACTGCTCCTCGGCGCGTTCCGCCTCCTGCCGCGGCGTGATCACGAACGGCGGGTTGGACACCACCAGGTCAAACCGCTCCCCCGCCACCGGCTCCAGCAGACTGCCCAGCCGCAGGCTGACCCGCGCCGCCAGATGGTCCGGGTCCAGCCCGAGCGCGGCGGCGTTCAGCACCAGATTGAACCGGGTGAACGCCAGCGCCCGTTCCGAGATATCGGTCGCCGTGACGTGCCGGCAGTGGCCCAGCAGGTGGAACAGCTGGATCCCGCAGCCGGTGCCCAGATCCAGTGCCCGCTCCACTTCTGTTCGGATGGTCAGCTGGGCCAACGTCAGCGAGGCCTGGCCGATGCCCAGCACATGGTCGCGGCGAAGGACGCCGGGCCGCTGGTGCGCGCCCAGGTCGCTGGCCACCCACAGTTCGGTGCCGCCAAAGGCGTACGGACGGAGGTCGACGGCGGCACGCAACGCGCCGCCGTCGCGCTCCACCAGCCCCAGCACGGCCAGTCCTTCCAGCCCCGTCCGTGGGAACGCCGGCGCCAACTGCTCCGGCTCCACGGTGCGGCCCAAGAGCCAGCAACGCACGACGGCGGCCAGGCGGCCGTGTGCCGGATCCTCCAGCAAGCGGCCGGTGGCCAGCACGGCCGGGACCAACTGGTCACGGTCAAAGGCCGCCCAGGCCTGGGCACCCAGCAGCGCCGCCACCCCATCCACGCTGAAGTCCAGGGCGGCCAGGTCGGCGGCCAATTCCGCCAGCAGCCGCGGGTCGCTGCTGGCCGGGGCGTCGGGCACATCGGAGAAGTCTGCAAAGTCCACCCGCCAAGTCTAGTGAGCGGGCCGGTTTCCCTGGCGTTCATCTGGACGCCGCGAGCGTGTGGTACTGACTGGGGCATGGATTCACGTACCAACGGGGCCGTCCTGCGCCTCGCGGACCGGCCGCAACGGGTCGGCGACCTGGGTCATCAGGTCCCGGTGGTGTCCGCCGACACCCTGATCATGGAGGTCAACGGCTGGTTCCAAGCCGACCGCTCGCTGCAAGCCGTGGCGGTGGAGGCCGACGGGCCGCACTGGCTGCTCCTCCGCGAGCGGCTGGAGTCGGAGCTCAGCGGGCGGCTGGGCTATGGCCGCGCGCTGCACAGCCGCACGCGGGTGGGCCAGCTCCGGCCGGACCACTCCTTTGAGGTGGCCCCGGAGTTGTCCATGACGCAGGCCGCGCGGCGGATTCTGGCCCGCCCGCCCGGCGCGCGGTACGAGGACTTCCTGGTGGTCGGCCCCGACGGGCCGCGGGTGGTGGCCGTGTCGCGGATCTTCGAAGAGGTTTCGGCGTTGTTCCAGCACGACGCGATGCACGACCCGCTGACCGGGCTGCCCAACCGGCGGCTACTCGACGAGCGCGGGGCGGAACTGGTCGGCGACTGCGATCCCGGCCGCGTAGCCATCCTGTGCATCGACCTCGACCGGTTCAAGCACGTCAACGACACGTTCGGCCATCGGGCCGGCGACAGCATTCTGACGGGATTCACCAGCCGGCTGCAGCGCACCGTGCGCGGCCGCGACATCGTGGCCCGGCTGGGCGGCGACGAATTCGCGGTGCTGCTGGTCGACGTCGGACCTGAGCAGGCCCGCAGCATCGCGGACCGCATCTTGGCCGAAGCGGCTAAACCATTCCCCTTCGATGACCACGAGCTTCACATCTCCGCGTCCATCGGCTTGGCGCTGGCGTCCGACGTGGTCGAGGAAGAGCAGCTGAGCCAGTTGGACGTGCTACTGCGGCAGGCGGACGGCGCCATGCTGGCGGCCAAACGGGCAGGGAAGGGCAGGGTGGTCTGGCTCAGCGCCCGCGGTGAAACCGCACCGGTGGCCAGGCAGGCCCAGCTGCGGCGCCGGCTCCAGCTGGCGGTGGCTGCGGGCGGCTTCCGGCTGCACTACCAGCCGCTGCTGGACCTGGCTACCGACGGCAGCCTGGCGGTGGAGGCGCTGCTTCGCTGGCACGACGAGGTCCTCGGCTCGGTACCGCCGTCGGAATTCATCCCCGTGGCCGAAAGCGTGAACCTGATCCAGCAGATCGGCCGTTGGGTTTTCAACGAGGCGTGTGCCCAGGCCGGCGCCTGGCTGGAGGCAGGCAGCCCGCGGACGATCTCCATCAATGTCTCGCCGATCCAGCTGGCCGCGAACAAGGTGGTCGGCGAACTGCAGGCCGCCATGGCCGCGCACCGTGTTCCGGCGGAACTGATCCGGGTGGAGATCACCGAGAGTTCCGCGATCGCGGACTTCCCCCGCGCAATTAAACAGCTGGCCCAGCTCCGGGAGGCCGGCATCGGCGTCGATCTGGACGACTTCGGCACCGGTTACTCCTCCGTGGGAATGTTGCGCGACCTGCCGCTGAACACGGTCAAGATCGACAAGTCGTTTATCGACAACATTGACACGTCCGAACGCGAAGCCGCCTTCGTTGGCGGCCTGATCAACATCGCCCACGCGTGGGGGCTCAAGGTGACCGCCGAAGGCGTTGAACGGCCGGAGCAGCTGAAGGTGTTGCGGGAGCTGGGCTGCGACACCGCGCAGGGCTACTACATTTCCCGCCCCGCCAGTGCCACGGATCTGCCGGGGGCGCAGGCTCTGGCAGCGCTCCAGCGGCCGCAGCCGACGGCTGTGCTGTGAGCCCGGCACCGCGGCCCGGTGGTTAAATGACTGCATGCTCGTCACCACCACCCACCTTGAACAAACCGATCCCGCCCACCTGGTTCCCGGGTCCCGCCCGCTGCCGGACGACGCCGCCGTTGTGCGCGTGCGGCGGATCAGCCCGGAGTTCAGCAAGTTCCTGTATCGCAGCGTAGGCAGCAGCTGGAACTGGGGCGACCGGCTGGTGCTCACGCGCAGCGAGTGGGAACAGGTGGTCCGCACTCCCGGCTCCGAAACCTGGGTGCTTTACACCGGTGGCGCGCCGGCCGGCTACGTGGAACTGCTGGGCCGGCCCGCCGAGGCGGGCACCGACGTCGAAATCATGTACTTCGGGCTGTTTCCCGAGGCGATCGGTCACGGTTTGGGCGGGGCGCTGCTGGCCGAAGGCATCCGGCAGGCATGGCAATTGGACGGACGCTGGGACGGGTTCACGCCGGTGCGGCGGGTCTGGGTGCACACCTGTTCCTTGGACGGCCCGGCGGCCGTTGCCAATTACCAGGCGCGCGGCATGAGCGTGTTCAAGACGGAAGTGGAGGAGACCGAACCGCAGGATGCTACCGCCGGGCTATGGCCGGAGACCGCGGCCGTGTAAACCGCGGCTATGCCGGGCAGCCGTCCGGGCAGCGCAGAGTTTCGGGATCCGCTGCACACGCGGAGCAGTAGAGCGTCAGCTGCCGGCATTCGGCATTGGAGCAGTTCTCGAACTTGCTGGTCGGCGCTTGGCAGCGGACGCATTCTCCGATGGTTTTGGCGTCCGGGGTGAATTCGAGGTGCATGCGCTGATCAAAGACGTAGAGCGAACCCTCCCACAACCCGGCGTCGCCGAAGGTCTCCCCATAGCGGACAATCCCGCCGTCGAGTTGGTAGACCTCTTGGAACCCCCGGTTGACCATCAGGGAGGAGAGAACTTCGCAGCGGATCCCGCCGGTGCAGTAGGTGACCACCGGCTTGTCCTTGAGGTCGTCGTACTTGCCCGAGTCCAGTTCCTTGATGAAATCGTGGGTGGTGGCCACGTCCGGAACGATGGCGTCTTTGAACTTGCCGATCTGTGCCTCGAAGGAGTTGCGGCCGTCGAAGAAGACCACGTCGTCGCCGGCTGCCTTCTTGGCATCGATGAGCTGGTGCAGTTCCTCCGGGCGCAGGTGCTTGCCGCCGCCGACCACGCCGTTCTGGTCCACTATGAGCTCGCCCGGGGCGCCGAAGGAGACGATCTCGTCACGGACCTTGATGCTCAGGCGCGGGAAGTCCTCCGCCCCGCCGTCCGACCATTTCACGTCAAGGTTGCGGAAGGCCGGGTGCTCGCGCGTGGTTTTCACATACTGCTTCACCGCGTTCAGCTCGCCGCCGACGGTGCCGTTGATGCCGTCCTTGGAGACCAGGATCCGGCCGCGCAGGCCGAGTTTCTCGCCCAGCGCGCGCTGCCACAGCCGGACGGCGTCCGGGTCCGGCAGCGGGGTGAAAGCGTAATAGAGCACAATTCGGTTCAAAGCCACCCATCAAGATTACGCGGTGGTAAGGAATCCAAAATTGCGGGCCGGCATGGAATTTGGGATTGTGACAGGGTTGTCATCGATAACAGGTGCCGCCCGCGGCCGCTGTTAGGTACAGTCCTGCTATGGGCACCGATTACACGACTGACGTTCCGGACGACGTCCTTTCTGTCTGGGTTGCCGGCTGGTCTGCCTGCCGGGGTTACTCCTCCGAAGAAGTTGCCGGCCACCCCGCGGTGCTGCTGGCCGACAAGACCGGAGACTGGGAATACTTTGCCTTTGAGCCGGGCGATGAAGAGTTCGCCGCGGTGGCCCGCGACACCACCAAGTCTCCGGGACGTATTTTCACGGTACTGACCCGCGACGCACAGCGGATCCACCAGTTGGCCCCGCAGCACGGTCTCCGCGTGCACCACAACGCCCAGTCGCTGATGGTCACGGACATGTCCGGGCAGGACGCCGAGGATCCGTGGTACCGCGACGCCGATTTCAAAACCGAGCTGGAAAAAATTGGCAACGTCCACCGGGTCCGGGTAGTGCATGAAGGCAACGAGGCGGCACACGGCGTGGTCGCCGTCGTCGACAATTTCGCTGTCTTCGACCACATCGAAACCGACATCAACTACCGCCGCCGCGGGTTGGCCACGCACGTGATGCGCGCGCTGATCGCCTCCACCTTTGAACACGTGGTGGATACCGGCCTGCTGATCGCCTCGCACGACGGCCAGATGCTCTACAACCACCTGGGCTGGGACACCGTCTGCGACGTGATGATCCTCAAGCCGGCCGCGGAGAGCTGATCGCTTCCGGCTGGCGCTGCAGGCGTATGCACTGACGCACGGCTGCGGCTGGCCCGGGCCGTGCCCGCCGTCCCGGCGGTCCCGGCCGGAGCGCGCCGTCGCGCCCCGCGGTGATGACACAATGTTCGGGTGGCGATGCACGACTCCTTGATTCCGCTGCTCGGTTCCGGTCCGGAGCCCGAGCAGTTGGTGCACGTCCGCGAACTCCCGGCCAGGGAGGCAGTGATCGAGCCCTGGCCAGCCTGGGTTCACGACGATGTCCGCGCCGCCTACGCCATGCTCGGCGTGCACCAGCCGTGGCGCCACCAGGTTCAGGCGGCCGAGAGCGCCCACAACGGGCGGCACACGATCATCGCCACCGGCACGGCCTCCGGAAAATCGCTTGCCTACCAGCTGCCGGCACTGGATGCCATCCACCGGACTGGGCTGGCGGACGCCGTGAGCCTGGAGCCCAACGGCGCCGTCGCCTTGTATCTGGCCCCCACCAAGGCGCTGGCGGCCGATCAGTTGGCAGCGATCAAGTCGCTGAAGCTGCCCACCGTCAGGGCGGAAACCTATGACGGCGACACCGACCCCGGTGCCCGCCGCTGGATCCGGGACCATGCCAACTTCGTGCTGGCCAATCCGGACATGCTGCATTTCGGCATCCTTCCCAATCATGCTTGGTGGGCGCGGTTTTTCCGCCGGCTGCGCTACGTGATCATTGACGAGGCGCACAGCTACCGCGGCGTTTTCGGCTCGAATGTGGCCAACCTGATGCGCCGGTTGCGCCGGATCTGCGCCAGCTACGGGACCGACCCGGTATTCATCGGAGCCTCGGCCACCTCCGCGGACCCCGGGATCTCGTTCGGCCGGCTGATCGGCGCCGACGCCGAGGCCGTCACCGAAGACTGTTCGCCGCACGGATCGACCACCGTGGCGTTCTGGGAGCCCCAGCTCACGGAGCTTAAAGGCGAAAACGGAGCCAAAGAACGGCGCACTGTGGTCGCCGAGACGTCCGACTTGATGGCCAATCTGGTGTCCGCGCAGGTGCGCACGATCGCTTTCATCAAGTCCCGCCGCGGCGCCGAGACGATTTCCTCCATCACCAAGCGGCTGCTAGACGACGTCCATCCCTCGTTGCCGGGCCGGGTCGCGGCGTACCGATCCGGCTACCTGCCGGAGGAACGACGCGAGCTGGAAGCCAAGCTCAGGTCCGGGCAGTTACTGGGCGTCTCCAGCACTTCAGCGCTGGAACTTGGCATCGATATTTCCGGGCTGGATGCCGTCCTGGTCGCGGGCTGGCCCGGAACCCGCGCCTCGCTCTTCCAGCAGATCGGCCGGGCCGGCCGGTCCGGCCAGGACGCGCTCGCTGCGTTCGTAGCCAGCGACGATCCGCTGGACACGTATCTGGTGCACCACCCCGAAGCGGTATTCGACGTCTCGGTGGAAGCCACCGTCTTCGACCCATCGAATCCCTATGTCCTGGGCCCACACCTGTGCGCGGCCGCCCAGGAGCTTCCCTTGACGCCGGCGGATATCGAATTGTTCGGTGCCGCCGCCCCGGGCCTGCTCGACCGGCTGACGGCCGAGGGCTACCTCCGCCGCCGGCCCGCCGGCTGGTATTGGACCCACCCGGAAAGCGCAGCCGCCATGGTCAACCTCCGGGCCGACGGCGGTGGACCGATCAGCATTGTCGAGTCGGAATCCGGCACGCTGCTGGGGACCATGGACTCGCCGCAGTCGCACTATCAGGCCCACAGCGGTGCCGTCTACGTCCATCAGGGAACAACCTATGTGGTGGATGAGCTCAACGAGCAGGACCACTGCGCGATGGTGACCCGGGCCAATCCGGACTACTACACGCAGGCCCGCGACATCACGCAGATTGAAGTGCTCGGAGCCGAACGGACCCAGGACTGGGGCGAGGTCCAGGCATGCTTCGGCGACGTCAAGGTCACCACAAAGGTCATCTCCTTCCAGCGCAAGGCGTTCATCTCCAATGAGATTCTGGGTGAAGAACCGCTGGAGCTGGGTGCCCGGGAGTTGTTTACCAAGGCCGTCTGGTTCACCATCGGCGAGCAGCAGTTGGCCTCCGCCGGTTTGGTCGCGGCCCGCGTTCCCGGCGCCCTGCATGCCGCCGAACATGCCGGCATCGGCCTGCTGCCGCTGGTGGCCTCCAGCGACCGGTGGGACATCGGCGGAGTCTCGACCGCCCTGCACGCCGACACCGGCAAGCCGACGATCTTCGTCTACGACGGCCATCCGGGCGGCGCAGGGTTCGCCGAACGCGGTTTCGAGGCGGCGCGGACGTGGCTGGCGGCCACCCGCGACGCCATCCGTTCCTGCGAATGCGACACCGGCTGTCCGTCCTGTGTGCAGTCGCCGAAATGCGGCAACAAGAACAATCCGCTGGACAAGTCCGGCGCGGTCACGCTGATCGAGGCGCTGCTCTCCCAGGCCGGCCCTGCCCAGGCAGAACGGCATCAGGCAACGGCGGTGTAGCAGGGCAGCGCCGCTGCGAAGCCGGGCCACCGCTGCTGCCGCCCCGCCGCCGGTCGTCTATCTCCTGGGCGGCGGCCCCGCCCGGGCCCGGCCTTCGGCATGAGTCCACTCCCCGTTCAGCCATCCAAAGACATCGGGCAGCGCGGTCCGGGAACGCACGTCGACCACAACACCACCGGGTCCCGACCGGCTGCACGCGGACAGCTCGGCGCCCTGCTTGCCCGCTACTTCCGCGGCAAGACTGCAAGGGTCGCCTGCCAACAACCCGCGGGCTGCATCGGCGCCGGCCAGGGCAGCCAGATCGGCTGCCTTGCCGGCCCGCGCCGATGCCGTTCCCGCCTGCAGCACCGAGGCGACCACGGCGAACATCAGGCACAGCAGCAGCACGAATCCGACTGCGAGAACCGTTCCGGCCCCGCGGTCCTCAAGATGCCGGGTGGGTGCGCTGACAGCCGAACGGCGTAACACCGCCCGGGCAGACGGAGGCTCGTTAGGTGCCACCGCTGCCTGCTCCCGGAACCACCGGTCCGCCGCCTAGCTCGGCCGGACCGGTGGCTTCGGCGGCCAGTGTCCAGCCCCCGAACTCCGGCCAGGGGCCGGGTACCGACGCTGTGACCCGGACTGTCACCCAGCCGCCGCTGCTGTCCGCCGCCACCGCAGCGCCCTCGCCTGCAATGGAGCGCACGGTGTGGGCGGCTGCTGCCTCCGTCTCGCCGCGGCCCAGTTGGCGGACCGCCGCCTGCGCCGCCTTCTCCAGATTCAACTGGGCTGCCCCGGCTGCCGCACCCGCCAACAGGAACGCCAGTACGACGACGACTGCCGGCAGGGCGACGGCGAATTCCGCCGTGACGCTGCCGCGTTCACCGGTGCACCGGCCGTTGGCGGTCGCACCGCGCCGGGGATGACGGACTGGTCCGCAGCGACTCCGCATCCGTCAGACCGCCGTGAGCGCCAGTTCCACCAGGCCCGTGAGCATGCCGCGGACTTCGCCGCTGCGCAGGATCAGGACCAAGAGACCGGCGAATGCTACGGCGGCGAGCGTCGCGATGGCATACTCGGCGGTCGCCATCCCCGCTTCGGAACCGCCCGGCTGGCGCCAACTGCTCCCGGCCCGGGTGTCCTGCGCTCCGCCCGGAAACGCAATCACCTCCGCCAAACGGTCGGTTTCATCATGCTCGGCCTCGGGTCCTTTCGCCGGTGCCGGGCTCAGCGGTGGCCGGCTCGGTGCTGTCCGGTCCCGCCAATTAGCCAGTGACAATGACATGGTGTTTTCCTCCTGATGCGACCGCCGGATTGCGGTTATTCGAGCTTCCCGGACAACGTCGCACTCCCGGCAGAGCTCGTCTGGTGCTGGTGGACAACCATCGGCCTCAGTTGCACTGTGGAGGAATGCTTACAACCGGGGCACGAGGGCGACCAGTACCGGCACGACTCCCAGCGCAATGAAGGAGGGCAGGGCGCATAGGCCCAGCGGGAGGACGAGTTTTGTGCCAAGCGCGGCCGCGCGCTGCTGGTCTTCCTGCCTCCGGCGCCGGCGCAGCTGGTCGGCCTGGGCAAAGAGCACAGCTGCAGACGGAGCACCCGTGGCGGCACCGAAGCGCAACGAGTCGCGAAACAGGTCCAGCCCGCTTCCACGTTCCCCGAGCGCCCAGGCCTCCTGCCAGTCCACGCCCAGCAACAGGGCCGAAGCGACCCGTTGCAAAGCTATTTGTTGAGGTCCGCGAGTGGTGGCAGCTAGGGCAGCCACGGCATGCGGCAGGGACAAACCCGCGGCGAGCATGGCTCCGAGCAGGTCCAACTGCAGCGCCGGATCGTCAGGTGCTTCGTTTCCACCCTCGCTCCCCCGGTCTGTGTCCATGGCCCGTCTGGCAGCGGCTGGACCCGCTCCGGACAGCCCAGGCCACAGCAACAAGGCGGCGCCGAAGAGCAGTGTGACCGTCAGGATCGGGATCACAGGGCATCCGGTCCGGCGGCCCGGCGGACGAGTTCTCGCGACCAGAGGCGTGCGCCAATCATCAACGCTGCCCCGACGAGCAGGACCGGCCACCCCGACGCTGACAGCAGCAGCGTCCCGATGGGGTCGGCTCCCATGGCAGTTCCAAGGCCGAGTCCCAGCAGCGGCAGCCAGCCGAGCAGGGTGGCCGTCGCCTTCGGTCCCGCCAGCGCAGTCCGGCGCCCGGCCCTGCCATCGAGCCGATCCTGCAGGTGCCGCGCATAGTTCTCCAGCAACAGCGCCAGCGGTGCCCCGGTCCTTTCGGAAACCTCCCAACAGGAGGCCAAGTCCTGCCACATGCGTTGTGCTGCGACGGCGGTAACGTCCACCCGCCTGCCCCTGGCCGGCTGCGGCCGGCGCAGGACCGGCCCGATGCCCAGTCCCAGTTCCGCGGCTTGGGTCGCCGCCTGAAGACTGGGCAGCAATAGTGCCGCCCCTCCCGGCGGCGCACCGGGTGCCGGCCCCGTCCGGGCCGGTTTTCGGCTGCCCTGCGGCTCTCCGCCGGGCGCTGCCGGTACGGCGTAGACCGCGAGCATGTCCGGCCACAGCTGTGCCGGGGTACGCCCCGAACGCAGCAGCGCGGCCAACTGCCGCACAAACAGGGGCAACTGGTCCAATTGCGCCGCAGCGACTTGCCGCCGCCTGCCGTTGCTGAATGCCCTTCGACGGGAGCCCCCTTCCATGTCCGCTGGGCCGGGCTGCCTCCACGGCACCAACAGCAGGCAGGCGGTCGCCGTCAGCAGGAACACAACAAGCCCGGTCATGGGAACAGCCGCCCGCGGAGTTCGCCCCAGCCATGGCAATGCCGCACACCGGCTCCGTCGGCGGCCAATGCCGTGATGGTGTGCAAGCGTCCGGCATCGTTGATTTGCAGCAGGCAGACTTCCTGCACGCAGCGCCCGGCATCGGTCCGCTGCATCGAGATCACCAGGTCCAGTGCGCTGGCGGCCTGCAGCGCAATCGAGTCGGCGTTCATGCCAGCGAGCGCGCCCATGGCCGCCAGTCGAGCCGGCACGGCTGCCGCAGAATTCGCGTGGATGGTTCCTCCGGCGCCAGCATGGCCGGTGTTCATCGCGGCCAGAAATTCACGGACTTCCGCCCCACGGCACTCTCCGACCACCAGCCGGTCCGGGCGCATGCGCAGGGCCTGCCGGACCAACTCCGCCATGCCGACCGCCCCAGTGCCCTCCACATTGCTGGTCCGGCTCTGCAGGCCCACCACATGCGGATGGCCCGGATTAAGCTCGGCGGCGTCCTCGACCAAAACCATCCGCTCCTGAGGGGAAGCGGCCGCCAGCATGGCCGCGAGCATGGTGGTCTTGCCGGATCCGGTTGCTCCACAGATCAGGAAATTCAGCCGCTGGAGCACGATGGCTTCGAGGTACGGCTGCCACTGCGGGGCGGCGACGAGCAGTTCCGAAAGTGAGAAGCGGCGCGGCCGGTGGAGACGGATCGACAACAGTGTGCCGCCGGTGGAAACCGGCGGCAGCACGGCATGGACCCGGTAGCCCGCGAGGTGTACATCCGCGCACGGGTTTCCGTCGTCGAGCCTGCGCCCGCCGGCCGCGACCAGACGCGCGGCCAGCGCCCGCACATCGGCATCGCTGTCAAAAGTGACAGCGGCCCGACGCAGGCCTCCTTCCCCGTCCGTCCAGACGTCGTGCGGCCCATTCACCAGAATGTCCGTCACCTGGGCGTCTGCCAGCTGCTGCAGTGGCCCAAGTCCGCGCAGCTCCGCCGCTAATGAATCAACCGCCTGCAGCGTCCCGGCTGTTCCCAACAGCCGTCCGCTCGACTGCACCGCTGCCGCCAGTCGGACCCCGGTCACCGGCGACGGGTCGGACAAGACGGCGCTGCGGAAAGGTTCCAGGCTAATGCCGCGGACCTCCGGCGGTGCAGCCCGGCGCCCGCGACCAACGCCGTTCATGTCAGCTTCCCCGGTTGGTTTCCGGTATCCAGCCGGTCCAGCAAGCTGGCGCACAAGGATCGGATCCGTCTGTGGGTCGCCAGCTCCGGCAGCCGTCCATCCCGCTGGCCCGCCGGCACCGACCGTAGATGCGGCAGATATCCGGCCAGCGGCGCACCCAGCCCATCGGCAATCAGTTGTTCGTCGGTCCCCGCCGGCAACGGCCCCCTGACCACCACGTGTACGTTGGCGCCGGTGCCGACTGCAGCCGTGACCGCAGACGCGGCGGCCCGCCGGGATCGGCAATCTGCTCTGGTCAGCAGAACAATGTCGTCCGCCGGTGGCCCGATGTCGGGACCCGTCCCCAGCCGACCGGCGTCGAGCACCACCAAACCAAAAGCGCCCGCGGCAGCTGCCATGACCGCCGCGGCAGTGTCGACCGCCGGCATCTCCGGCAGGGTTGCTTCCCCTGTCCCGGGCCAGGACAGCAGGGAGAAGCCGGCGATCGCCGGCAGCGACGCCGCCAGTTGCACCGGGTTCACCGTTCCCTGCACTTCCGTCAGATCCGGCCAGACCAGTCCCGGAACGTCGGCGGCGCCCAGGGCCGACGAGAGTCCACCGCCCAGCGGATCCCCATCCACCAACACCGTGGCTGTTCCAGAACGTGCTGCCGTCACGGCCAACCATCCGGCCAGCGCCGACGTCCCCACTCCGCCACTGGCCCCGTGCACGGCAACCAACTTCCCGGCAGTTTCACGCCGCCAGGACCGGCTCAAGTACTCAGCCAGCCACGCCGCGCCGTCGGGCAGCACGGCAACCCGGCCCGCACCGGTCGAGGCAGCCAGGTCCCAGAGGGCCGTCGCCTCATCGATGAAACCGACCACGATGACTTCCGCAGTGGTCCGCGGGACCCGGGTGTACCCGGTTCCCAACAGCACCGGGGTGGCTCCGGCAGCGGTCACCGGCGCTTCCCTCGGCGACTCGGGGCGAAGCGCCAGCCCTGCCGCGGCGGCAATCCGCGCGATTTCATCGCGCAGCCGGTCCGTCCCGCCCAGGAGCACGACGTCGGTCGCTTCCGCCGGTCTCCAAGGCGTCCGTTCTTTGACCGTCTTGTGTCTTGGCATGTTGCGATCGTCCCGCGAGTCCGACAGGGGCGGGTCCGGAGCACCGGCCGATGTGTACGGCGGCGGCCTGCCGTGCCTGTGTGGAGGACAGCTCAGGGGAGAATTGAGGCGTGTACATCGTCCTCGCGTCCGTAGCGCGGAACATTCCCGTGCCTGCAGGGGCGGAACCGGAAGCGTACCTGCAGCGCACCGACGCGCACGGCGCACCCGCCGGACCACCCGCCGTCGTGCCCGCCGGAAAACTGGCCGAGACGGTCCGCGGCTTAGACGCAGAGGCACCTCGCTGGGTCTTCGAATCCACCCGCGACGCCTATCTGCCGCTGCTCGCCGCCGGGG
The DNA here is from genome assembly GCF_059091905.1 of Arthrobacter sp. Dra40. NCBI lineage: Bacteria > Bacillati > Actinomycetota > Actinomycetes > Micrococcales > Micrococcaceae > Arthrobacter > Arthrobacter sp. Dra40. Next base: position 35,523 of record NZ_JBNHHB010000031.1, on the reverse strand, counting down.
CGGACGTGGACCGGAGCCACGATCTGGCGTTGGTCCGCAGCATCCTGTCGCTGTCCGTCAACGCACCTGACACGGCATACATCCGCGCGCTCCGGGAGGTGCCGGTGGTCCACCAGGACGACGAGCTCCCCCGCCATCTGCCGCCGCTGCAGCAGTCCCCGGACCAGTTCACGCTCTTCGACGAACCGCGGGCCACCGGGACGGCTTTGGAAGATCTGGTGGCCGAATTGCAGGACCAGCTGGCCGCCGTTGCCGCCTCGCCGCAGCGCGGCCGGCTGCAACTGCTGCTGGCTGCCGAATCGGCCGGCGCGCTGATCGCCGCCGAAATGGAGCACTCGGGCGTGCCCTGGAGCGAGGACGTCCACCTGGACATTCTCTCTTCCCACTTGGGTGCACGGCCGAGCGAAGGCCAGCGACCGGAAAAACTGCAGGACCTCGCCGACAAGCTCGGCCAGGAGTTGGCCAATCCCACCTTCAGCCCGGACTCCCAGCAGCAGCTCATCCGTGCCCTGCACCGGGCCGGCATCGAGGTCAAAACCACCAGTTCCTGGGAGTTGAAGGAGCATTCCCATCCCGCTATCGAACCGTTGCTGCAGTACCGTAAGCTGTCCCGGCTGTTCACGGCCAACGGCTGGGCGTGGCTCGACGCCTGGGTCCGGGACGGCCGTTTCAGGCCCGAGTACGTGGTGGGCGGCGTGGTCACCGGGCGCTGGGCTTCGCGCGGCGGCGGTGCCCTGCAGATACCCGGCCAGATCAGGGATGCAGTCCGTCCCGATCCCGGCCGCAAGCTCCTCGTCGCCGACGCGGCTCAATTGGAACCCCGGGTGCTGGCTGTCCTGGCACAGGACTCCGCCTTGGCAGCGGCAGGGCGGGGCAAAGACCTCTACCAGGGCATTGCCGACGCGGGCTTCGGCGGTGACCGGGCCAAAGCGAAGATCGCCATGCTGGGCGCCATGTACGGGGCGACCACCGGTGAGTCCGGCCGGCTGATGCCCCAGCTCACCCGCACTTATCCGCAGGCCATCGCGGTGGTCGAACGAGCGGCACGGGCCGGCGAGGCGGGCCAGGTGGTCAGCAGTTACCTGGGCCGCAGCTGCCCTCCGCCGTCCGACCGGTGGCTGGCCGCCCAACGGACCACCACCGCGGAAGAGCAGCGACGGGCCGATGGCCTGGCTCGCAGCCGCGGCCGCTTCACGCGCAACTTCGTGGTCCAATCCACCGCTGCGGAATGGGCACTGTGCTGGCTGGCCGAATTACGACGCCGGTTGCGCGCCTGCGCTGCCGAGGGCGCCTCTGTGGGGGACATGGTGTTCTTCCTGCACGACGAGGTCATGCTGCATGTCCACGAGGACCGGACGGACGTGGCCCGCCGGCTGGTCGAAGAGTCCGCCGCGGCGGCCACCCGCCTGGTCTTCGGCCGGATCCCCGTGGAGTTCCCGGTCAGCGTTGCCGTGGTCGATTCCTACGCCGACGCTAAGTAACTCCTCCGGGCCGCAACGGCCCGCTCCGGGCGGAAGGTTATCCACAACGCGGACCTTTGCCTCGGCCTGCCATCGCCTTCCGCCGTAGCGTTGTCTCCCACGGCGGTGGCCGCCGTTCGGCGGTGCCGGAGGAGGGATGCGGATGGGAGTGCTCGCCATTGATACTGCCGCCTTGGAGCGGGCCGCAGCGGCGGCGGGAACGGCAGCCGCAGCCTACGAGAACTTGCGGGAAGCGGCAAACGGCCGGTTGGGCGTGGGCGCTGGAATGTCGGGCTGGGAGGCCGATGCTTCGGTTTGGGGACGTGCCTACGACCGCGACGCAGCGCTGCTGTTGCGCGGGATTGAAGGACTTGCCGGCGCGTACGGCCGGCTCCGCTGCTCCACGCAGTGCGCCGCGGCGCTCTACCGGTTCACGGAACAGGCGGCCGCGGGATCCCCCACAGCCTTCGAACAACCGGCTCCCCCGCACGGCGAACGCTGCCTTCCCCTGCCGGCGTCAGCCGTCGGCGGCAAGTTTCCGCTGCTTCCGGAACTCGGGCAACTGATCGCCGATGCCGCCGGCGTGCTCTGGCCGTCCGGCGACGCCGCCGCAGTGCGCAGCATAGCCGGCGTCTGGCAGGACATCGGCCGAGAGACCAAGACACATGCGGCCGCCGCAGACCGAGCGGCGACGCGCGCGCTCTCGGGCCTTCGCGCGACGGATGTGCTGCTGCTTCTCGATGCAAACGGTGAGCTGACGGCTAGCGCTTCCGTGCTGGCGGACGGTTGTGACGCCCTCGCCGAGGGATGCAAGGAGTACGCCGACGCGGTAGAACTGGCGCATCGGCAACTGGTTGAGGAGGCCACCGCGTTTACCCGCGACGTCGCCCTGACGCTGGGTGTGAGCATGGCGCTGGCGCCGGTCAGCGCGGGACTCTCGGTCTTTATCTCCAGTGCCGCCGGTGCTGCAAGGCTAGCTGCCGCAGCATCGATTTTCCGTTCGGTGGTCGGTGCGCTGGGGGCAGCGTCGGCGAGGGCTGCTGGCACCAGTGCCGCAGCGATGGCACGGGTCGCCGCCGTCTCACACCGCATGCGAGGGATCGCTGCTTCCTCCACCGCTGTCGCAGCCCGCGGGTTGGTCAAGGCCTCCACCCGTGCAAAGCTGGCCCTTGCCTCCGAGAACATGGCAGCCGCACGGGCTCTGCTGCGCAGCCACGGCGACTCCATCCTCGGCGTGCTGGCCGCAGGACCGGAAAGCCTCGTACTGCAGCTTGCCGGCCAGACCGCTCAGCGCCGGCTGACGGCGCAGCTGGCGCCGCGGCTCCTCTCCCCGGTACCCACAGCGAGCCCTGTGACTTCCATGCTGAAGCCGGGCAGGTTGGTGCCGTTCGTCTTCTCCGTTTTCACGGCCTACAACTGGGCCCAGCGGGCCGATAGCGCGTGGACGCTTTCGTCGAAGGACTCCTGGTTGAAGCAAGTCCTAGGTGCCGGCGGCGCCGTGCCGCCTGACCGGGACAAACGCTCGCCCGTGCCGCACCCGGGACCCGCCCCAACCCCTGGACCACAACCGGGTCCCACGCCGTCGCCGGTGCCACAACCCAGGCCCACGCCGCCACCTCGCACAGAGGCCACTGCCAGGCCAACCGATCCCTCTCGGCCGTCCGCTGGCATTACTACGCGGCCGGCCCCGCCGCCTGCGACGGCTCCCCCGCCCCGCGCGGGTCCGCCTGCGTCAGGCATGCGCGATGTCGTCAGTCGTCCACCCGGGGCGGAGCGATCGGGGCCGGGATCTCTTGGGACGTGTCCCATTCTAAAGTCCAGCCCAGATCATCAAAAAGATGGCTCAGCAGGATCGCGGTAAAGCCCCAGACCACCACTCCGTGGACCAGGAACGCCGGGCTGCGGAAGATCTGGCCGCCGCGGCGGAGCACCGACATCCGCCGGTTGGCAGGATCCAGCAGGTCCGCGACCGGCACCCGGAAAACCTGTGCGGACTCAGCGAAATCCACCACGGCCACCGGCGAGGGAGAAGCCCACCAGGCCAGGACGGGAGTGACCAGGAAGTTGCTGACCGACAACGGGATGTCCGGCAGGACCCCCAGAACCTCGACGCCGGTGGCGTCCAGCCCGGTCTCCTCCACCGCTTCGCGCACTGCGGCGGCGGCAGGTCCGTCGTCGTCGGAGTCAATGGCGCCACCGGGAAAGGCGACTTGCCCTGGATGCGAGCTGAGGTTGGCGGCGCGCTCCACGAAAAGCACGTCCAGGTCATCCGGGACGGCGGAGTCGTGAAAGTGGGCCGGCGCATCGTCCAGGGCACCGAAGAGCAGGAGCACCGCTGCCGGGCGCACCGCTTCCGCCTCCAAGGCGACGTTGTACCACCGCTCGCGTTCACGGACGGAGAGCCGCTGTTCCATCGGCAGCTCCATTAGCCGCTGCAGATCCTTCTTCGCACTCACTGTCAGGCTCCCAGCGGGAATCCTGCGGCGCGAAGCTCCTGGCGGGTTTCACCGGCCATCATCCGGGCCAGGAGTTCTTCACGTCCCGGGGCCAGCTCGTACTTCAGCAGTTTCCGTGCCTTCTCCGGGTCAACTTCCCCCTCGCCATAGGACGGGCACCATTGGGCGACCGGGCAGGCGCCGCAGGCAGGCTTCCGGGCGTGGCACACGCGGCGGCCGTGAAAGACCACATGGTGCGAGAGCATGGTCCAGTCCTTGGGCTCGAACAGCTCCGCGACGTCGTACTCCACCTTGACGGCATCGGTGGAATCGGTCCAACCGAAACGGCGCGACAACCTGAGGAAATGCGTATCCACGGTGATCCCCGGGATGCCAAAGGCATTGCCAAGCACCACGTTCGCGGTCTTGCGTCCTACGCCGGCGAGCTTGACCAGGTCATCCAGCTTGCCCGGGACCTCGCCATCAAACTCATCGACGATCTGGCCGGCCATCTTGAGTAAGCTCTGGCTCTTGGCACGGAAGAAGCCGGTGGGCTTGATCAGCTCCTGCAGTTCCGTCTCATCTGCCTCGGCGAGCGCGCGCGCGTCCGGATAGCGTGCGAAGAGCACCGGGGTGGTCATGTTGACCCGGACATCGGTGGTCTGCGCGGACAAAATGGTTGCCACCAGCAGTTCGAAGGGATTGCTGAAATCTAGCTCGGCCACCGCGTAGGGGTAGTGCTCGGCGAGCTCCTTGTTGATCCGCCGGGCCCGGCGTTTGCGTGCCAGTAGGGATTCTTCAATCTTGCGCCGGCGGGTGGCCGGCGCCTTGTCAGGCACGCTCAATGTTCGTCAGGTCCCTCAAAACGCCAACCCTGCCGTCCGTGTGCTGGACCAGGAATTCATCCCCCCGGTCTTGCAGCGCCAGGATCCAGGACCCCGGTTCGACTGTGAACATGACCTGCCCGGTGTTCTCGTCCAAGACGGGGCGGGTGCGTCCGACGGCGAACCAGAAGGCTTCGTACTCCTCCTCGGCTTCCTCGTAGTGTTCACGCGTGGCGCTGATCGGAGACGACGCCGAGGCAGCCTCGGCGGGGGCGCGGTCAGCGCCGTTCGCTGCGACGGACGGCATGGCCGTGGTCGTTTCCGGGACAGCCTCGGCACGAGTCGGGCCGGTTCGGGCTGCGGTTGGCTCGGCGTCGGCACGAGTCGAGCCGGTTCGGGCTGCAGTTGGCTCGGCGTCGACGCGAGTCGAGCCGGTTCGGGCTGCGGTTGGCTCGGCGGCGGCCCCGCCGATCGCTCCCCCGGCAGGGACGGCCGTCTCGGCCTGAGGTTCAGCAATGCCGGTCTGTGCCGTGCCGTTGGCGCGATCCCGAGGTTCGGCGCCACCTGCACCGGCAGGCTCCGGGACACGCTGGCCGTCGGCGGACGGCTGAGGGCTTCCCACCACTGTTTTTCCGGAGTACCCCACATCGCGGGCAACACCGCCTGCTGCGAGGGCACCTGCCCTAGTGGTGGACGAACCGCTCGAGTCATCAGTCACCGGAATGCCGACGGCCTCCCCGTCTGCGGCACCCGGTGCAACGGAATCGTCGGCTTCGAGTTCCGTGGCCTGCTGGACGCCGGCCGGACTGGCTGCGGTGTCCCGCCCCGTGGTGTGCCTCGAGGCGGCGGTGGCTGACTCCGGCGCTTGCGTTGCTTGGGCAGCCGCGGCAGCACCCGCAACCCCGGCTGCCCCGTTGCCGGACGGCGCGGCAAACTGGCCGGTGGACGGCTGTTGCGTGCTGCTCTGGTCCCACCCCGCAGCAGCCGGGGTTGCGGATCCATAGGCACCGGCTCCGGCCGAAACGGTTTGATGCTGGTTAGCAGCCTCCGTCCCGTAGTCGGCAGGCGCGCCGGGACGCTGCGCTGCAGGCTGCGGTGCCTTCGGCCGGGGTGCTGCCGGGACGGCATCCCGCGCCACCGGGTGGGCCGGCGTCTCGGGACGGCCCACAAAGTCTGCGGCCAACTGCGGGATCCATCGTGCGCAGACGGTCCCGGCGAAGAGCACCAGTGCGCCGATGAATCCAATGATTCCGCTGACGCTGTAGACGGTGACGATGGTCAGGAAGTAGAAGGCCAAGGCAAGAGATGCCACCACCGAGGCGAATTGATCAACAGACAAGGAGCCGATCCGCAGCGGCGTCTGCGGCGCCAAACGGCGCACCACAAAGAGCACCAGCACCACCGCAGGCAGCAGGATGCCCAGCCCCAGCTGGAACAGTCCGGCCGAGTTCCACAAGTTCACCCCGATCCCCCGGAGAACTTCGAGGGGCAGCACCGAGGAGAGGAACAGCAAGATGACGCCGGCGCCCACCACCAGGTCTCGCGCAGTGAAGGGGCCGGCCACCGCAGTTCCTGCCGTGCCGTGGGTCTGGGAGCTCTGTGACATCGTCGATCCTCCGGGTCGTTGCGGTTGCAGAGCGGGTCTGGCCCGCTGTGCAACGTTCTGGCGCTGGTCTCAGCGTAGTCAAGGAACCAACCCTTCACTAGCCGGACCACCGCCGTCGAACGCACTTGCTGGTGCCGTTCAGCGCAGATTCGAGACCTTTTGCATCGAGCATTGTGACGGTCGACACTGCGAAAGGCCCACGAAGGATTAGGCTGAAAAGCAGCAGATGTGCCCGGCCGACGGAAGCCGGTGCACGCCAACGACCGCAGCAAAAACGAAGGGGCCTTCATATGTCTGAAGCCAATGGACCGCAGACTTCCACCGCCGCCGGCGATGCCTTGGAGAACCTGCTCCAGGAGAACCGTAAATTTGCGCCAAGCGCTGAATTCGCTGAGGCAGCGGTGGCCAAGCCGGGTGTTTACGCGGAAGCCGAGGCGGACCGTCCGGCCTTCTGGGCCAAGCAGGCCCGCGACGTCCTGTCCTGGGACAAAGACTTCACCCAGGCCTTGGACTGGTCCGAGGCCCCCTTCGCCAAGTGGTTCGTCGGGGGCGAACTGAACGCGGCCTACAACGCGCTTGATCGGCACGTGGAGAACGGTCTGGGTGACCGGGTGGCCATCTATTTCGAGGGCGAACCCGGCGACACCCGCACGTACACGTACGCGCAGTTGACCGAGGAAGTGAAAAAGGCCGCTAACGCGTTCGAATCCCTCGGCGTGGCCAAGGGCGACCGGGTCGCCGTCTACCTGCCGATGATCCCGGAAGCGGTGATCACCATGCTGGCCTGCGCGCGGATCGGCGCCGTGCACTCGGTGGTCTTCGGCGGTTTCTCCGCCGATGCGCTGCGCTCCCGGATCGACGACGCCGAGGCGAAACTGGTGGTGACCGCCGACGGCACCTGGCGCCGCGGCAAGCCCTCCGCGCTGAAGCCCGCCGTGGACGAGGCCCTCGCCGCACCCGGCCACACTGTGTCCAACGTGGTGGTGGTCAAGCGCAACGGCGAACCGGTCGACTGGCACGAAGGCCGCGACCAGTGGTGGGCGGACACCGTGGAAGCCGCGTCTGCGGAGCACACCCCCGTGCCGCACGACGCCGAGCACCCGCTGTTCATCCTCTACACCTCCGGCACCACCGGAAAGCCCAAGGGCATCCTGCACACCACCGGCGGCTACCTCACCCAGTGCGCCTACACGCACAAGGTCGTCTTCGACCTGAAACCGGAAACCGACGTCTTCTGGTGCACCGCGGACATCGGCTGGGTCACCGGCCACTCCTACGTCACCTACGCGCCGCTGATCAACGGCGCCACCCAGGTCATGTACGAGGGCACCCCCGACTCGCCGCACCAGGGCCGCTGGTGGGAGATCGTGGAAAAGTACAAGGTCTCCATCCTCTACACCGCGCCGACGGCGATCCGCACCATGATGAAGTGGGGCGACCACATCCCTGCGGAGTATGACCTGTCCTCCATCCGTGTGCTCGGATCCGTGGGCGAGCCCATCAACCCCGAAGCCTGGATGTGGTACCGGCGCGTCATCGGCGGCGACAAGGCACCGATCGTGGACACCTGGTGGCAGACCGAGACCGGCGCCCACATGATCGCCCCGCTGCCCGGCGTCACCGCCACCAAACCCGGCTCCGCCCAAGTCGCCGTGCCGGGCATCGCCGTGGACGTGGTGGACGAACTCGGCGCCTCCGTCCCGGACGGCCACGGCGGCTACCTGGTGATCCGCGAGCCGTGGCCGGCCATGCTGCGCGGCATCTGGGGCGACCCGGAGCGGTTCAAGGAAACCTACTGGTCCCGGTTCGAGAACATGTACTTCGCCGGCGACGGCGCCAAAAAGGACGACGACGGCGACATCTGGCTGCTCGGCCGGGTGGACGACGTGATGAACGTCTCCGGCCACCGGCTCTCCACCACCGAGATCGAATCCGCCCTCGTTTCCCACCCCGCGGTCGCCGAAGCCGCCGTCGTCGGAGCGAAGGACGAAACCACCGGCGAGGCCGTCGTCGCGTTCGTGATCCTTCGCGGCGGCGCGGCGGAAGACCCGGACATCGTGGCCACGCTGCGCGCACACGTCGGTAAGGAGATCGGTCCGATCGCGAAGCCGCGCACCATCCTGGTGGTGCCGGAACTGCCCAAGACCCGCTCCGGCAAGATCATGCGCAGGCTGCTCAAGGACGTCGCCGAAGGACGTGAAGTCGGCGACGCCACCACCCTGGCCGACAACACCGTCATGCAGCAGATCGCCGCCTCACTCAAGGCCTGACGGCCAGCCGGCTGCAGGCCGGGGGCTTCCCGCTGACTGTCCTGGCGGGAAGCCCCCGGCGGGAGGCCCCTGTCTGCCTTGCACACCACCAGACCACGCGTAACAGGAGATCTCGCCGGCGGCGGGATTGAGGCATAGTAAGGGCATGACTGCAGACACTCCCGGATCCCGCCGCGTACTGGTACTGAACGGCCCGAACCTGAACCTGCTCGGCACGCGCGAGCCCGAGGTGTACGGCACGGCAACGCTGGCGGATGTGGAGAAGCTAGCCACCGAGGCCGCAACGGCGCACGGCTGGAGCGCCGAGTGCGTGCAGTCCAACCACGAAGGCGCGCTGATCGATGCGGTCCACGCCGCCCGGGACACTGCCGATGCAATCATCATCAACCCGGGCGGGTACAGCCATACCTCCGTGGCCCTCCGCGACGCGCTCTCCGGGGTGGCGCTGCCGGTGGTGGAAGTGCACATCACCAACATCCACAAGCGCGAACAGTTCCGCCACCACTCCTATATTTCCGGTGTGGCCGACGCGGTGATCGCGGGCGCCGGCATTGCCGGCTACCGGCTGGCGGTCGAATACCTCGCCGAGGTCCTGTAGCCGGACCGCCTCTAGCGGGTCACGCACTGGCCGGCGGAGATGGTCTCCTGGTAGCCAAGTGCCGCGTCAACCACCGGCTTGACCTCTTCCAGCGTCAGCGCATAACCCACCGGCACGTTCTGGGTGGACTTCGCGAACACCACACCGGCCACGTTGCCATCGGCATCCAGCAGCGGTCCACCGGAGTTGCCTTGCTTCACGTCCGCGGCCAAGGTGTACACCTGAAGCGAGGACGGGTCCGCACCGTAGATGTTCTGGACCAATACCTGGGAACGGCCTTGGACCGTGGCCGGGTTGCTCTGGAAAGGGCCGCCGGCAGGGTAGCCCTGGAAAGCAGCGAAGTCGCCTTCGGACAGTTCGCCGCCCAAGGGCAACGGCCGCACATTCAAGTCGTCCACGGCCAGCACTGCCAGATCGCGCACAGCGTCGAAGAACACCACTCGGCCGGGCAGCACCCGCCCGTCCGGGATCTCCACCACCGGTTCATTGACGCCGGCCACTACGTGCGCGTTGGTCATCACGCGGTTCGGCGCCACCGCAAAGCCCGAGCCCGTCTGGTTCTGCCCGCATTGGAAGGCCGTTCCGGCGATCCGGAGCACCGATGCCGATGCCTCGTTCAGCGCCGCGGTGTCCGTGCTGGTGTCCGGGATCTGCGCCGGTTCCCGCGGCGCCTGCGGATCGAGCACCAACGGGATACCGTCGGGCACCACGGCGGAACGCACCTGGGCCGCCCAGGCCTTTACCGGATTCGGGGTCAGGTGCTCGATGGTTGCAATCACCTTGGACCCGGCAATCTGCTGGGAAATCAACGGCACACCCATGGTGCCCAGGCTGAACGCCAGCATGGAGATCACCAGCGCGGTCACGGCCAGGTTCATAGCACCGCCTAGCAAACGGTCCACCGGCCGCAGTGGCGGGAAGTCCATCCGCCGCCGGATGCCGGCGCCGATTCCGGATCCGAGGGCATGTCCCAGCACCACCAACAACACCGCCACGGCAATGGTTGCAGTGAGCCGCCATCCGCTGTCCGGCACCCACTGGCTGACCAGCGGGATCGCGAAGAAGGCCGCCACCGCTCCGGCGACGATGCCAACGATGCCGCCGAGCGTGACCACGAACCCCTTGCGCAGGCCTGAAATCAGGTAGGACAAGAGGATCAGAAGCAGGACGATGTCCAAGATGGTCAGGCCGAAAATCACACATTCTCCGTAGCGGTCGGATGTGCAATAGTCTAAGCCGTCCACCTGTGGGAATTATTCAGGCAGGTTGGCCGTTGACCACTCCGGTAGTCCCTGCGCGGCCCACGACGCCGCCGGTTTTCCCGTCCTCTGGGAGCGAAAAGCCTTGTGGAAGATGTCACAACCGCTTTACATACGGCAAAATGGAAGCCAGTGCCCCCACGGGAGAGCAGCCTGCCCACGCCGAACAGTACTAAATTGGAGAATTCATGGACGTAGAGATCCTTCGCCGCGCACCTCTTTTTGCCACCCTTGACGATGACGTGTTTGCAGCGCTGACCGACGAGTTGACCGAGGTCGACCTGTCCCGCGGCGCTTCGGTGTTCCGCGAAGGTGACCAAGGCGACCAGCTCTATTTCATCGTCTCCGGCAAGATCAAGCTGGGCCGCACCGCTAACGACGGCCGCGAGAACCTGGTGGCCATCCTCGGCCCGGGCGAACTCTTTGGCGAAATGGCCCTGTTCGACCCGAGCCCGCGCAGCACCTCGGCAACGGCTGTTTCCGAAACCCGCCTGGCCGGACTGAAGAACGAGAACCTGCGCGGCTTGCTGGAGACCCGTCCCGAGGTTTCGGCGCAGCTGCTGCAGGCCTTGGCCCGCCGCCTCCGCCGTACCAACGACTCGCTGGCCGATTTGGTCTTCTCCGACGTTCCGGGCCGTGTTGCCAAGGCCCTGCTGGACCTGGCCGACCGCTTCGGCCGCCCGGCCACGGATGGCATCCTGGTGGCGCACGAGCTGACCCAGGAAGAGCTGGCGCAGCTGGTGGGCGCCTCCCGCGAAACCGTGAACAAGGCCCTGGCCGAGTTCGTCCAGCGCGGCTGGCTGCGCCTGGAAGCACGCGCCGTGGTCATCCTGGACATCCAGCGTCTGCGCCAGCGTTCTCGCTGATTCTCCACTGAAAAGTACGACGGCGGGGGCTCACCTTAAGGTGGGCCCCCGCCGTCGTACTGGTTGCGTGGTGAGGGACAGTGCGCACTCAAACGCCCCGCTTAGCGACCCCGCTGAACTGCTCCGCCCTCGGCAGCGGCGCTGGCCACAACCTGCAGCATCGGCACGCCATCCACCAGCACCAGCTCGGGGTGGTAGATCCGCTGCGGGCGTTTGTGTGACAGGTAGGCAATGCAGCCACGGGCCGACGCGATCTTCTCCACGATGACCTCTACCGCCGGCGACGTCACTTCGCTGAAGGTCAGTCCCCGCGTGTCCGGCTGATCCACCAGATCGCCCAACGCCGTGGTTTCCCGCCCCGCCATCAGTTCCTGCGCAGGCAGCCAGGCTGCCCACAGACCCTTGCTTTCCAGCAGGGACGGCCGTTGGTTGGCCGGCTGGGCGGCAGCGAAGTAGCGCGTGTCGAAGCGGCGGTGGGCGAAGTCCGGACTCAGCCAGGTGGACAGCGGCTTGAGCAAATCAGTACGCACGCCCAGCCCGCGCCGGGCAAGCGCCTCGGCGAAGGACTTTTCCTGGCCGGCCACCGCCTCGCGAGTGCGCATCCAGTCGGCGCCGGAGGTCGATTCCGGCAGGCTGGACTCGTCCGGGCCGGCCAGCAGCACGCCGGTTTCCTCGAACAGTTCGCGGATGGCGGCCACCACATGGGCCTGGGCAACGCGATGGTCGCTGATCCCCATCGTCTCGGCCCACTTGGCCGGCGACGGCCCGAACCAGGTAATGGGCTCGCCGTCGTCATCGTCCACGCTGCCGCCGGGAAACGCCACAGTGCCCAAAGGAGAGGAGCCCGAACGGTAACCGAGGTAGGTTTCCGTGCCGGCAGCCCCATCCCGGACCAGGACCACGGAGGACGCCAGGCGCGGCTTCCGCGGTGAGCGCTCCCCATGCTCGAACCAGCTGTGGGCCGCGCCCAGCTGGTCCGGAGCCACTGGGAAGAGCCGTTGCTCCTCTCGAAGCGGACTAGCTGAATTCGGCAATCAGTTCTACCTCAACCGGCGAATCCAGCGGCAGCACTGCCACGCCGACGGCGGAGCGCGCGTGAGCGCCCGCGTCGCCGAGAACTTGCCCCAGCAGTTCGGACGCCCCGTTGATCACTCCCGGTTGGCCGGTGAAGGCGGGATCGGACGCGACAAAACCGACAACCTTGACGATCCGCGTGATCCGGTCCAAGTCGCCGATGACGCTCTTGACCGCTGCCAGCGCATTCACCGCGGCGGTCGCGGCCAGCTTCTTGGCCTCCTCGGCGCTGACCAAGCCGGCGCCGTCGCCCACCTTGCCCACGGCTGGCAGTTCGCCTTTGACAAACGGCAGCTGCCCGGAGGTGTAGACGTAGTTCCCGGTGACTACCGCCGGCACGTAGGCGGCCACCGGAGCTGCGACCTCCGGCACGGACATGCCCAGTCCAGCGAGGCGCTCTTCGACGGCGGACATTCGGGCTTCGGTCGTTCCACTCATGGCTACTGCTTCTCCCTCTTCAAATAGGCGACCGGGTTGGTCCCGTTCGGGCCCGGGAACACCTGGACGAGCTCCCAGCCGTCGTCGCCCCACTGGTCAAGAATCTGCTTGGTCGCGTGGATAATGAGCGGAATTGTCGCGTATTCCCATTTGGTCATGAATGAAAGCCTAGCGCTTGCTTGTAAAGTGGACCCCATGGCCGCTCGCAAATCCCCCTTCTTCGACACTGCGACCACCCTCGGCAAGATAGTTGGCTTCCTGGGTATCAGTGCGCTCTGTGGCGTGCTCGCAGCGGGCCTGCTGGTCCCGGCCGCTGCCGTAGCCGGTGTCGGGGCAACCTCCTCGATCGAGTACTTCGACCAGTTGCCGGACGAACTGCAGACACAGCCGCTGTCCCAGCCCTCGCGGATCCTCTCCGCCGACGGCAAGCTGATCGCTACGTTCTACGCCGAAAACCGTGTTCCCGTCAGCCTGGACAAGGTTTCCCCGCATATGCAGGACGCCATCATCTCCATCGAGGACGTGCGCTTCTACGAGCACAACGGCGTGGACCCGCAGGGCATCATGCGTGCCGCCGTGACCAACTTGGCAGGCGGCGACCTGCAGGGGGCGTCCACGTTGACCATGCAGTACGTGAACAACGTACTGATCGACGCCGGCGCGTCCGCGGGCAAGGGGGCCGAAGAGCTGACCATCAGCGGCACCAAGGACATTGGCGACAAGCTCCGCGAGGCGAAGCTGGCCATCGCCGTCGAGAAGGAATTCAGCAAGGAAGAGATCCTGCAGGGCTACCTGAACATTGTGTTGTTCAGCGGCCAGGTTTATGGGATCGAAGCTGCTGCCAAGACGTTCTTCGGCGTTTCCGCCGCGAAGCTGACGATTCCGCAGTCGGCCATGCTGGCCGGCATGGTGCAGTCGCCCAACTACTTCAACCCGGTGAACAATCCGGAGGCCACGCTGGAGCGGCGCAACACCGTGCTGGCGGCCATGCTCAGCGCAGGCAAGATCACCAAGGCGGAATACGACGAAGCCGTCGCCACCGACTTGGACCTCAACCTCAAGCCCGTGCGTTCGGGCTGTGTGGCGGCCAACTTCGCCGATTACTTCTGCAGCTACGTCCAGCACGCGATCATGCAGTCGGACGCCTTCGGGGCGGACTCCACCGAACGCGCCAAGCTGCTGGCCCGCGGCGGCCTGACGATCAAGACCACGCTCGATTCCCGCCTCCAGAAGGAAGGCCAGAAGCAGATCGAGCAGGAAGTCCCGAAGGGCGATAAGTCCGGCGTCGGTTCTTCCATGGTTTCGATCGAGCCGGGCACCGGCAAGATCCTGATGATGGCCCAGAACACCAAGTACAGCCCGGAAGATGGCGCGGCCAACACGGAGCTGAACTACAACGTGGACGCTGACATGGGCGGCGGCAACGGCTGGCAGCCCGGCTCCACGATGAAGCCCTACACCACCGTCGCCTGGCTGGAATCGGGCAGGGCGCTCAATGCATCGGTCGATGCGCGCCGCACCATGTACCCGGCGCAGTACAACTGGCAGGCCAGCTGCCTGCCGCCGGACGCGTGGTTCAGCGAGTGGGACTTCCAGAACGCTCTGCCCGGCTTCGAGCGCAGCATGACCGCAAGCCAGGGCCTGACCTGGTCGATCAACTCCGCCACGGCCGCGATGGCAGCGCAGTTGGACCTGTGCGACATCCAGGACGCGGCAACCCGACTCGGCGTACGCACGGCTACGGACAAAGAGCCGATCAGCATCGAGCACCCGTCCTTCATCATCGGCACGACCAACGTTTCGCCGATGACGATGGCCGCCTCGTTCGCGGCATTCGCCAACGGCGGCGTGTACTGCAAGCCGATCGCGCTGACTTCCGTCACGGACGCCGAGGGCAACAAGTACAAGGTCCCGAAGAAGTCCTGTGACCGGGCCATCTCCGAAGAGGTCGCCGCTGCCGTCAGCGTCCCGCTGGAAAACTTGGTCAACCTGCGGCTCGGAGGGATCCACCCGATCGGCGTTCCCGCCGCTGCCAAGACCGGTACCACGGACAAGTCCGAGTACACCTGGACCGTGGGCTATACCAAGGGCATCTCTACTGCTTCCTGGGTGGGCAACCCACACGCTTACAAGTCGATCAACAACATCCCGATCAACGGCGTGACCCGCAGCTACGTTGACGGCGCGACCATCGCGGGCGGCCAGTGGACCGACTACATGGAGAAGGTCGCGGGGTTGTACAAGACCGGGGGCTTCGGCTCCGCACCCGGCAGCATGCTCTATCCGCCGCAGGCCAAGAAGGTTGAGACCGACGACAAGAAGAGCTCAGATTCCGGCGATAGCGACGGCGGCGGCTCCGACAACGGCGGTTCCGACAATGACAACGACTCCGGCGGCTCGGATAACGGCAACGGCGGCGGCGGCAATGGGAACCGCAACGGTAGCGACGACTGACCGTGGACGCTGAAGCACTGCGAGCGCGGCTCCGCACCGCAGGCAAGCTGGCCCTTGGGGCTGCTGCCGCGGGCGGGGCCACGCTGGTTTACGGCTCAGTCATCGAGCGCAACCTCTTCGGACTGCGCGAAGAAACGCTGTCCATCCTGCCGGCGGGACAGCCTCCGCTAAAGATTCTGCACCTGTCCGACATCCACATGTCGCCTGGGCAGTCGCTCAAGCAGAAGTGGTTGCGTCGACTGGTTGCGCTGGAACCTGATTTGGTGGTCAACACCGGCGACAACCTCAGCCACCGCCAAGCCGTGAAACCCCTGTTGGACTCGCTGGCTCCGCTGATGGACGTGCCGGGTGTTTTCGTCCCCGGCTCCAACGACTACTACGCCCCGGTGATGAAGAACCCGTTCTCCTACCTCACCGGACCGTCGAAACAACCAGAGGACTATGGTTCGCGGGAGCTGCCGTGGCGTGAAATGCACGCCGCTTTCGGCACCGCCGGCTGGATCGATTTGACCAACCGGAACCAGTCGCTGGTTGTGGACCGAGTGCGGTTGGACTTCACCGGCGTGGACGATCCGCACCTGCAGCGGGACCGGTATGTGGGCTTTCCCAACGGATCCACTTCTGCAGACAGCGCGGCCCATCTGCGCATCGCCGTGGCACACGCACCCTACCAGCGCGTGTTGAACAACTTCACCGCCGGAGACGCCGATTTGATCCTGGCCGGCCATACCCATGGAGGCCAAGTCTGCCTTCCCGGTTACGGGGCCTTGATCAGCAACTGCGATCTGCCAACTTGGCGTGCCCGCGGCCTGACGTACTGGGATTACCAAGGGCGCAGCGTGCCCTTGAACGTGTCGGCAGGGCTGGGAACGTCCCGGCTGGCTCCGATCCGATTCGCTTGCCGCCCGGAAGCAGTGCTGCTGACGCTGACGCCTTCCCCATCCGCCACCGCCGGCGAAGTCCCCACGGAAGGGCCCCGGCTCGGCTGAACGTGCAGGTTGTAGCGCTGCTGGTTCGAGAAGGCTCAGCCATGCGGATCGGCGGCCCACCTTGCGCCTCACCTTGCGGCTTGCTCCCGCAGCCGCCCCGTTCGCGGCCCGGGGCGGAGCGGCCGGACCGGAACCTGGGTTTGCCAGTAAGCGTTTCGGAGTGGTTTGCGGCGGGGATCAATGTAGTCCGGTGGGATGAACCAGGGGATGCCTTTGAGGACGTCGATTTCCCAGTTGCCTTGTTCGATCAGGTCGTGGTGGAGGCCGCAGAGGCAGACTCCGTTGTTGACGTCGGTCCGTCCGCCGGCCCACCAGGGCACGATGTGGTGTGCCTCGGTCCAGAGGGCGGGCATAGTGCAGCCGGGAAAGGCGCAGCCTTTGTCCCGGGCTATCAGGGCCTTGCGGATGGCCCGGCTGAAAAAGCGTTGGGACCTGCCCAAATCCAGGACCTCGCCCTTGGAGCCGAGGACTGCGGGAACGATCTCAGCGTCGCAGGCCATCCGGCGCACCGTTTGAGCCGAGAGCGAGCCGTTGTAGACGGCGCTGCCGCCGCCCGACAGCAGCCCGGCGAGTTGTTCATAACCGCTCGTGACAATCATTTGCGTGCGCAGCCCTCCGGAGTCCGGGAGCTTGTCAACGTTCAGGGCGATACGGCAGGCACCGATCAGGCCCGCCAGAAGTTTCTGCGCCCGGGTGAACTGATCAAGCCCCGCTAGGACCACGGGTTCTACGCCCTCAGGAGCCAAACCATCGGAGTCGATGTCGTCGGGATAAGCGCCTTGTGGATCAGTGCCTTCTGGGACCGCATCCGCGTGGCTGCTGTCTTCGGAATCGTGGACCGCACCGTTTCCTTCTTCTGCGAGGATGCCGGCGCTACCGCATGCTGTGCCTCCGGCCCCGGAGCCGCCCTGTACCGCATCTGCTGCGGCGGTGGCGGATGCCGCTCCACTGTCTGCGGCTCTGTCTGCGTCGACGGTGCCCGTGGTGGCGCCGGTTTCACCGATGGCAGCGTGATCGGGGCCGGTTGCTGCAGCTTCGATGGCTTCCGGGCGGATGCGGGGGTTCGCGGCGGAGTTCATCACCGTGGCGAGGAGTTCGTACTGGTCGTCCGTAGTGTTGATGACAAACTGGTGCAAGCCCCGCCGGCGTCCGCGGTAGAACATGCCCTGCCGTGCCCGCAGCTCCTCCTCGGAAGGTTCCGCTCCGTCCTGGTCCACGGCTGTTTCCCAGGTCTTGGCGACCATAACCAGCGTGTCAGTGTCGGTTTCAATGGCCTGGGCGACCAGCGAGGCTTCCATGGCCTCCAAGGTCCCGGGATCAGCGGCGTGACGGGCCCGCCCGATGGAATCGGTAACGAGGGCCGCGGCCTGGCCGCTGATGTCCCCCTGGGCCATGGCGTCTGCCAGCACGGGCAGATCCGGGGTACCGGCCTCGCCGTCGAGCCTGACCGGGGCGCTCACGGCCTTGCCGACCCGCAGCCGCCGCCGCGCTTCGACGATGCCGATCCCCAGCCGCGAGCGCAGGTATTCGGCGTTGTTCCGGAACTCGGTCTTGCGGCGGCGCTGCCGCTTCTTGGAGCCTGCGGCGTCGGAGCTGCCGAGGCGGTCATGACTCTCGGGGAGGGCCCCGCCGCCCGCGGTGATGGCGGCAGCCGGATTGGCCCACTCCCCCGCACTCCCGGGAGCGCAATCATCGGCGAAGGCTGCGGTGGGGGCGGCGGATTCCCCGTTGGCGGCCAGGTCAGCGCGCTCCACGGCATGCGCGCCTGCTGCCTGCAGGTATTCCACCGTCTTAGAAACGTCCTCGACCGCCGCTACTCTGGTAGCCAGATCCCGGGTGGAAAGCGACGGCGCTTCGGCCGCAAAGCAGGCGGCGATGTCTTGGAGCACTGCGCGTACCTCGGCCAGAGACGTCTCCGTCTCCTCGGTCCGGTCCATCGCTGCAAGCGTCATACCACAATTTTATTCGTACACATTTTCGACCCCTAGCGAAAACCCGCAATGTGTAGGACGAGTCGGCGCTGAATTGGGGCCCCGGTCAAGGCGAGCGCAATAGGAGGTGCCGCTCGCTCAAGGCGAGCGCAATAGGAGGTGCCGCTCGCTCAAGGCGAGCGCAATAGGAGGTGCCGCCCGCTCAAGGCGAGCGCAATCAGTGTCGCCGCGGCACAAAACTGCCGACAGCAGCACAGAGGAGGGCCCTGCAACGTCAGGGTTTCACCTGCACCCCGTCAGGCTTGCCGTCTGCGAATGAAATCAGGAAACGGTTGTCTGAGTTCGCGCGGCCCGCCACCGGAACCAACCGTAAACGTAGAGCAGCCCGGACAGCACCGTCAGGGTCAGTCCCTCCAGCAACCAGATGACTCCCGGGCCCGCTGGGGCGGCGATGGCAGTGGCCAGCCCCATCAGCGACAGGGCGATGCCGAGCCACCACGCCTCAACCACCCCGCGCGCCAGGCCAAAGTACAACAGCATGGTGAGGGCGTTGACCAACAGCGTTTGGACCATCACGGACACGCTAGTCATGTACATAATCATCATCGGCAGGGTCTGGATGCTGGTGACCACAACGGTCAACACAAGGAATGCAGCCGCGGCAAGCCAATCCTGCCGCTGCACAGAATGCACGGGAGGAGACCCGTCGGCCGCGCGCTTGCGCCACTGCCACCAGCCGTACACGGCGACCGCCGGTAGCAGCATTGATGCGAAGCTGAAGCCGCCGCCCGCCGTCATCAAGACCAGGGACAGGGCTGGTTCCACCAACAGCACCAGCCAGCCTGCCCGTTTCCGCAGCGCCATCAGCAGCACCGTCAGCATTCTCAACAGTGGGAAGATCACCCAAAAGACGACAGCGTCAATGCTGCTGAATGCCTCGGTCAGTTCCATGCGCTCCCCCGGTGAACGGTTTCGCCAAGACTAACAAGCACCGCCAACGAAGGCATCACGGTAAGTGCCCTCAGGGTGACCGGCGCCTCACTCGGCTCGCTAGGATGGTTGCTGCAGTACACAAGGCACTCCCGCTACGAAATCCATGGCGATGAATCGACGAAATGACTGAGCTTTCCCTCTGGCGGACCATTGCCAGGCTCAATGAATATGTACGGCCCATCCTGCCCCGGCTGATTATGGGATTCTTCAGTGCCCTCGGTGCCAGCCTCGTGGCGTTGGCCATTCCGCAGGTGCTCCGGGGGCTCGTCGACACCATCCACACCGGAGGCGATCCCTCCGAAGTCTGGGGCCCCGCCGTCGTCATTGCCTTGCTGGGTTTGGCGGAGGCAGGTCTGGTGTACCTGCGGCGTGTTTTCGTAATCGCGCCGGCCACGGACGTGGAGATGGGCATGCGCACCCGTCTTTACAGGCATGTGCAGCACTTGCCCGCCGCCTTCCACGACCGGTGGGGATCGGGCCAGCTGCTGTCCCGGGCGATGGCCGACCTGGGCCTGATCCGCCGCTGGCTGGCGTTCGGCTCGCTGATGCTGGTGGTCTCCTTCGTGACCGTGGCTGTGGGCCTGGCGTTGATGTTCGCGCTGAACCAACTGCTGGGAGTGATCTTCCTGGTCGTTGCCGTGCCGCTGGTCTGGCAGGGGTTCCGCTTCCGTACGGCATTCGGCGCCTCCTCCCGGCTCAGCCAGGACCAGGCCGGAGATCTGGCCACCACGGTGGAGGAATCGGTGCACGGCATCCGCGTGCTCAAGGCCTTCGGCCGGGGCCCGTACGCGCTGGACAATTTCCACGGGCAGGCGGAAGAACTGCGCCAGACCGAGCTGGCCAAGGCCCGCACGCTGTCCAAGTTCTTGGCCACCGTTGTTTCGCTGCCGGACCTGGTGCTGGGTGCAGCCCTGGTCATCGGCATCATCCAAGTGGCCGGCGGACAGATGACCGTGGGCGAGTTGGTCGCCTTCTTTGCGACCGCCGCAGTGGTGGCCGGGCCGGTGGAAGCGATCGGGTCCCTGATGGGCATGACCCTGACGGCCAAGACCGCCCTGGACCGGCACTTCGATGTGATGGACACGGAGAACACCATCACGGATCCGGAAGAGCCGCAGCCGGCGGGCTCCGTCCGCGGGGACCTGCGCCTGGCCGGCGTCGTCTTTCGCTACCCGGACGCCGCGCCGGGCACTGCACCGGTCCTCGACGGCGTGGACCTGCATGTGCGCGCCGGCGAAACCATGGCGCTGGTGGGCGTGACCGGCTCAGGCAAGAGCACGCTGCTGCAACTGGTCCCCCGGCTGTACGACGTGTCCGCAGGCGCCCTGCTCCTGGACGGTACGGACATCCGCCGCTTCCCGCTCACCGAACTGCGCAGCCACGTGTCGGTGGCCTTCGAAGATTCCACGCTGTTCTCCACCTCGGTCCGGGAAAATGTGCTGCTGGGCGCCAGGCCCGGCGGCGAAAACCCGGACGACCTGCTGGCCCGCGCGCTGGAGGTGGCACAGGCCCAGTTCGCCTACGATCTGCCGCAGGGCGTGGAGACGAAGATCGGCGAGGAAGGGCTGAGCCTTTCCGGCGGGCAGCGGCAGCGGATCGCGCTGGCCCGGGCCATCGCGGCCCGGCCGGCCGTGCTGGTGCTGGACGACCCGCTCTCCGCCTTGGATGTGCGGACAGAAGAAGCGGTGACGCAGCGGCTGCGCCAAGAACTGCAGGGTACGACGACCCTGATTGTGGCCCACCGGCCCTCGACCGTGGCGCTGGCGGACCGGGTGGCGTTACTGCAGGACCGGAGCATCGCCGCCGTCGGCACCCACTCCGAACTGCTGCGGACCAACGACCATTACCGCTACGTGATCGCCTCGCTGGCGGCCGAGCCCTCCGTCGAAGACGTGTTGGACGCGAAGGAATCCCGATGAGTTCCATGACCGGAGTCGCCGGCGAAGACAACATCAACCTGGCCAAGGCCGACCGCAAAGCCGTCCGCCGGCGTTCGCTGCACCTGCTGGGCGAGCTGGTCTCCCCGCACCGGAGGCTGTTCGCGCTGTCCGTCGTCCTGGTGGTGGTCAGCAATGCCGCCCGCGCGGCTGGCCCGGTACTGGTGGCCTTCGGCATCAACAACGCCCTGCCGTCCCTGACCGACGGCGACGCAGCCCCGCTGGTGCTGGTGGCCGCCGCCTACGCGGCCATCGCGATCGCCGGCGGCTCGCTGCTGGCCGCCTACACCTATGTCACCGCCCGGCTCAGCCAGGCCATGCTGCTGGCCCTGCGCGTGCGCGTTTTCCGGCACACCCAGCGGCTGAGTTTGGAGTTCCACGAGACCTACACCTCCGGCCGGATCATCTCCCGGCAGACCTCCGATCTGGAGGCGCTGCGGGAGCTGCTGGACAACGGCGTCACCCAGCTGACCTCCGGGGCGATGTTCATGGTCTTCACCGCCATCAGCATCGTGGGCCTGGACTGGAAGAGCGGCGTGATCATCCTGGTCGCCGCCATCCCCATCGGGTTCGTCACCCGGTGGTACCAGAAGGGTTCGGAGCTGGCCAACCGCGCGTCCCGGGTGGTCTCGGCCCGGCTGATCGTGCACTTCGTGGAAACCATGACCGGCATCCGGGCGGTCAAGGCCTTCCGCCGCGAGCGGGACAACGCCGCACGGTTCGACGAGCTGGCCGGCGACTATCGCCGCGCCACCCTGCGGAACATCAAGTACTTCGGCGTGCTCCAGCCGGCGCTGAACGGCATCGGCAACCTGACCGTGGCCGCGGTGCTGTTGATCGGCGGCTTCCGCGTGCTGGACGGCGACCTGGCCATCGGCACGCTGGTGGCGGTGCTGCTGGCCACCAAGCAGGTCTTCCGCCCCACGGAACAGATCGCCATGTTCTACAGCTCGTTCCAATCTGCCTCATCGGCGCTGGAAAAGGTCTCCGGGTTGCTGGAGGAGGAACCCACCGTGGTTCCCCCGGCAACTCCCGTCCCGCTCAAAAACGCCCGGGGCGCAATCCGGTTCCGCGACGCGGTCTTCGGTTACGGGGACGGGCGGGTGGTGCTGCCTCAACTGAACCTGGACATTCCCGCCGGCCAGACCATCGCCGTCGTCGGGCAGACCGGAGCCGGCAAGTCCACGGTCGCCAAACTGATCGCCCGCTTCTACGACCTGACCTCGGGCTCGCTCACCCTGGACGGCGTCGAGCTGCGGCAACTGTCCAACGAGGACCTGCGCCGCGCCGTCGTCATGGTCACGCAGGAGGCGTTCCTGTTCAGCGGCAGCGTCGCGGAGAACATCGCCCTGGGCAACCCGCAGGCCGGCCGCGAGCAGATCGAAGACGCCGCCCGCGCCGTCGGCGCCCACGAGTTCATCCTGTCCCTGCCAGAGGGCTACGACACCGATGTGAACAAGCGCGGCGGCCGCGTTTCCGCCGGGCAGCGGCAGCTGGTCTCCTTCGCCCGCGCGTTCCTGGCGGATCCGGCCGTGCTGATCCTGGATGAAGCCACCGCTTCGCTGGACGTCCCGAGCGAGCGCCAGGTCCAGGAAGGCCTGCAGACGCTGCTCGGCAACCGCACCGCGCTGATCATCGCGCACCGGCTGTCCACCGTGGAGATAGCCGACCGCGTGCTGGTGATCCATGACGGCCAGGTGGTGGAGGACGGGTCCCCGGCGGAGCTGATCGCCGGCAGCGGCCGCTTCGCGCAGTTGCACGCCGCGTGGAAGGATTCGCTGATCTGATCCGTGCGGGCAGCCGGACGCCGATTTCTCGTTTCGGACCTGTCTCCGCTATCCTTGAACAGTTGCTTTCGCGGTCATCATAACGACGGCGGGGCACCGGTATCGGGGTGTGGCGCAGCTTGGTAGCGCGCGTCGTTCGGGACGACGAGGTCGCAGGTTCAAATCCTGTCACCCCGACCAGATCAGAACTCCCGCTGCTCTTCGGAGCGGCGGGAGTTTTTGCTTTTCCTGCTCCCCCACCCGATTTGTACCGCCGGGAAGTTGTGAACCCGCCCCTAAAGCGGGAAGTATGGACCCATGGCTTCTCAGCAGCGCTCGGCGCTCATCGTAGGGGCCGGAATCGCCGGGCTCGCCACAGCGCGGGCCTTGCAGCGAACCGGCTGGAAAGTCCATGTGGTCGAACGCTCCGGAACGCTGCAGCCGATAGGTACCGGAATAACCATCTGGGCCAACGGGACGCGCGCCTTGGAGCGCCTCGGTTTGCTCGGCGCCTTCCAAGACGCCTCGCTGCCGGTCGGCGGCAGCTCACACGACCAGTTCGGCAACGTGCTCGCCAGCTTCAGCAGCGATGACATGCGCCACCGGTACGGCCACCCCCTGCGCGCGATCCACCGCTCGGACCTCACCACACTGCTGAACGACTCGCTGTACGTCAACACTGTTCACCTGGGCCTGCAGGCAGTGAAGTTCAGCCGCGATCCGCACGGCGGCACCGTCATGCTGAACAACGGCGGCAGGATGCACGCCGACCTGGTGATCGGCGCCGACGGCCTGCGCTCGCTGGTCCGGCACGACCTGGTGGGCGACGGCACCCCGCGTCCCTCCGGCATCACCGCGATGCGCGCGGTCTGCCCCATCGGGGACCTTGATCCCGCGTGGCTCCCGTGGGGTGAGTCGTGGGGCAACGGCGAGGTCTTCGGCATGGTCCCGCTGCCCGGTGGGCAGATCTACTGGTATGCCACCATGCCGAATGCGGCGTTGGCACAGGACGACGACGTCCTCTGGCGCACGCTGGCCCTGCAGCGCTTCGACCTTTGGCACCCGGCCATCCGGGCGGTCATCCGCGCCACCAAGAGCCAGGACATCATGGCCCACGAGCTCTTCGATCGGAAGCCGGTCCTGGCCTGGTCCGGCAACCACGCCACGCTGGTGGGCGACGCCGCGCACCCCATGCTGCCGTTCCTCGGCCAGGGGGCGGGCCAGGCCCTCGAGGACGCCGTCGCGCTGGCCGATGCGCTGGCCGCCGATTGGAACATCACCACCGCCCTGCGCAGCTACGAACAGGCGCGGGCACCACACACGGCCAAGGTGGTGAAGGGCTCACGCAAGATGGCAAACATGGCCCGGGAGCAGAAGCCGTGGAAGCAAAAACTCCAACGCTCGCTGATCAGCATGTTGCCGCAGGCAGTGGTGTACCGGCAGTTGGACGACGTCGTCGGCCGCGTCGAGAGCTGATCCGGCCCGCAGTAGCCGACCGCCATTGACTGAAGCCCGCGTCCGTACTGAAATAGAGGTAACTCCGTCCCCCAGGGGTGCAGATGTTCCTCGCCCAGTTCGCGCAGCTGGCCATGGCCACCGTGGTGCTGGCGGCTGTGGTTTTCCTGACCTCTTACGCGGTCGAACGCGGCCTGCGCCGCTCCCCCGACGCGGATACGGCGTTCTGGTACTGCTTTTCCGGGCTCTGCTGCGCGCTGACCGTGGTGCTTGCCGCCGCCGCGCTCTTCCCGGCAGCAGTGCCGCTCTGGCTGCTGCTCGCCGCCGGTTGCGCGGCCCCCGCCGCTTGGCGGATTACCCGCCGGGCCGCCGCCGCCGTCCGCTACCAGGACACGCGCGGCTGGCATGAAGCGGCCGCCCGCCACGATGCGGCCCGCACCCGCTGGCTGGCGTACGAATTGGATCCGGCCCTGGCCATCGACTACCCGGACATGTCGGACGTCTCGCGGCCGGAGACAGCGGCCATGCTCCGTGCCATGAAACGCGCCGATGCGCTGCGTTCCCTGGGTCCGGATGACGACGGCGGTGCCGGCGCCTTCCCGACGGCGGTCGCCGAAGCAGCGGCCCGCCTCTCGGAGGCCGAACGGGCCGCGGGCCGTCCCGCGGAAGCCGTCGCGCAGACCGGCCGGGCTTTCCTGCCGGTCAGGCCTTCCGGTCAGGCGAACGTCCGGCCGGTGAGCCGCTCGTAGGCTTCCACGTAGCGGGCCCGGGTTTTCTGCACAATCTCCTCCGGCAGCACCGGCGGCGGGGTGTCCGAGTTCCTGTCCCAGCCGGAGGCCGGCGAGGTCAGCCAATCGCGCACGAACTGCTTGTCGAAGGAGGGCTGCGCCTTGCCGGGTTCGTACGTGTCCGCATCCCAGAACCGGGAGGAATCAGGGGTCAGCACCTCGTCGCCCAACGTGATGTCCCCCGTCGCCGGATCGATGCCGAACTCCACCTTGGTGTCCGCCAGGATGATTCCGCGTCCCCGGGCAATCTCCTCGGCGCGCGTGTAGATCGTCAGGGTCAGCTCGCGCAGCCGGGCTGCGGTCTCCGCCCCCATAGTCTGGACCACGGCGTCATAGGTGATGTTCTCGTCGTGCTCGCCCACCTCGGCCTTGGCCGACGGCGTGAAGATGGCCGGCTCCAGCCGGGAGCCGTCCACCAGGCCCGCGGGCAGCGGAAGCTCGCACACCGTCTGGGATTGCCGGTACTCCTCCAGCCCGGATCCGGTCAGGTAGCCGCGGGCAATGCATTCCACCGGGAACATGTCCAGCTTCTTGCAGACCATCGCCCGGCCGGCCACGGCTTCGGGCACATCCGTGGACACCACGTGGTGGGCTATCGGGCTGTCTCCTCCGGCGAGCTGTTCGAACCACCAGAGGCTCAACTGCGTAAGGATCCGGCCCTTGTCCGGAATCTCGCTGGAGAGCACATGGTCGAAGGCGCTGATCCGGTCGCTCGCCACCACCAGGACGGTGTCGTTGCGCTGGTCCAGCAGGCCTTCGGCGGCGATGTCCTCGCTGGAGGTCTCCACCTGCTGGGCCGCGGCCGGCACGTACAGGTCGCGGACCTTGCCGGAGTAGACATGCTTCCAGCCGGGCAGTTCCAGCACGTCGGGGGCGAATGCCATGGCGTTCCTCAGTCTCTCTGTGCTTCGGCCTGCGGCCCGGCGTGCGTGGCCTGCCCGGGCACGGTGATGGCGCCCTGGGCTGCCAATAGTGCGATGTCGCTGCGGAACTGCGAGCCCTCGAGGCCGATGGTGCCGATGCCTTCGTAGGCCCGTTCGCGCGCTTCCACCAAGTCTTCGCCCAGGGCGACGACGGCGAGCACCCGCCCGCCGGCGCTGGTCACCTTGCCGTTCTCGTCCAGCGCCGTTCCGGCGTGGATCACATGCACGTCGTCCAGCGCGTTGGCCTTCTTCAGCCCGCGAATCCGGTCGCCGGTGCGCGGCGTGCCTGGGTAATTCTCCGAGGCGAGCACCACTGCCACCGCGGACCGCCTGGACCACACCAGCTGTTCAGCGTCGTCCAACTCCCCCTTGGCCGCGGCCAGCAGCAGCCCGCCCAGCGGCGTCCGCAGCCGGGCCAGCACGGCCTGGGTCTCCGGATCGCCGAAGCGGGCGTTGAACTCGATGACCCGCACCCCGCGGCTCGTCACGGCCAGGCCGCAGAACAGCACGCCGACGAACGGTGTGCCCCGGTTGGCCATCTCGCGGATCGTGGGCAGCGCAACGCGGTCCATGACCTCCTCGACGAAGCCCGGCGGCAGCCAGGGCAACGGGGTGTAGGCGCCCATGCCGCCGGTATTCGGGCCTTCGTCGCCGTCGAAAATCCGCTTGAAATCCTGCGCGGGCACCAGCGGAATGGCGCGTTCGCCGTCGGAAATCACAAACAGGGAGACTTCCGGGCCGTCCAGGAATTCCTCGATCACCACGGAGCCGCCGGCGTCGAAGCAGGCCTGGGCGTGGGCCAGGGCTGCATCGCGGTCCCCGGTCACCACCACTCCCTTGCCGGCAGCCAGCCCGTCATCCTTGACCACGTACGGAGCGCCGAACGCATCCAGCGCCTCGGCTGCCTCCTCGGCGTTGGTGGCAACATGCGCCATGGCGGTGGGCACGTTCGCCGCGGCCATGACCTGCTTGGCAAAGGCCTTGGAGCCCTCCAATCGGGCAGCTTCCTTGCTGGGGCCGAACACCGGGATCCCGGCCGCGCGCAACGGGTCAGCCACGCCGGCTGCCAGCGGCGCCTCCGGGCCCACGACCACCAGGTCGGATTCCAGCCGTTGGGCCAACTCGGCGACGGCGGCCGGGTCGCTGGCGTCCACCGGGTGGGTGGGCACGATCTGCGCGATGCCGGCGTTGCCCGGGGCAGCATGGACCTCGGTCACAAACGGATCGGCCAACAGGGAACGGATTATTGCGTGCTCGCGGCCACCGGGGCCGATCACAAGTACCTTCACAAAGAACTACCCTACTTGGCGCGGGGCGGAGCCTCGAAGTTGTTGCGCCGGACCTAAACTAAGTCCATGCCCGAGACATTCAAAGCCGCGGACGCCGTGGAACTGGCCGTCGTCGAACGCAACGGTTTCATCGAATCACGCCACTTGGGCTCCGCCGTGGTGATGGCCGCGGACGGCACCGTGGTGACCGAACTCGGCGACATCACCGCACCGATCTTCCCGCGCTCCACGCTCAAGCCCTTCCAGGCCCTGGCCGCGATGCAGTCCGGCGTCCCGCTTCGCGGCGACCAGGTGGCCCTGGCCTGTGCCAGCCACGTGGGATCGCTGGAGCACATGGACGTAGTGGAGGGCATGCTCAAGGCCGCTGGCCTGACCGACGCCGACCTGCGCTGCCCGCCGGCCTGGCCGCAGGACGAACAGGCGCGGGGCTGGCTGGTCCGCACCGAACGGGGCCAGCAGCGCCTGGCCTTCGACTGTTCCGGCAAGCACGCCGCCTTCCTGTGGGCCTGCGTGGAGAACGGCTGGAACACCCGCAACTATCTGGAGCCGAACCACCCGCTCCAGCGCCGCGTCATGGAAGTCCTTGAGGAGTACGCCGAAGAGAAGATCGAGCACATCGCCGTCGACGGCTGCGGCGCGCCGGCTCCGGCGCTGTCCCTGACTGGCCTCGCCCGGGCCGTGGGCAAGCTGGCCAAGGCCCCGGCGGACAAGAACGCCGATGCCCGCGCGGCCACCATCGCCACCGCCATGCTGGACTACCCGTGGGCCGTCCACGGTCACGGCCAGGAGAACACCGTGGTGATGCAGGAATTGGAGATCATCGCCAAGTCCGGCGCCGAAGGCGTGATGGTGATGGGTACGCCGTCGGGGGTTTCGGTGGCGGTGAAGATCCTGGACGGCAGTTCCCGCGCCGGCTCGCTGATCGCGCTGACCCTGCTGGCCGCCTGCGACGCCATCGACGTGGACAAGGTGGGGCCGGTGCTGGAGGAAGTGGTCAAGCCGGTGCTCGGCGGCGGCCAGCCTGTCGGCCGGCTCCGGCTGGCACCGCCCATGGTCGCCCTGCTGGACTGAGGCGGAGCACCAGCCATGGGAGTACGACGCCGGATCGCGGCGGAAGAGGGCAACGCCGCCTTGGCTGCGTGGCGGGCGGGCGCCATCGACCGGAAGACAACCGCAACGGCCGTGCGGTACGCATTGGAGGAACTTTCCGAGCGTGCTCCCGGCAACAGCGTGGAAGTGCGGGTGCCGCCGTTCGGCGTCGCCCAGTGCATCGAAGGTCCGCGGCATACCCGCGGCACTCCCCCGAACGTGGTGGAAACCGACCCGGCCACGTGGCTGGCTCTGGTGACGGGGGCGCTGGGGTGGGACAGCGCCGTCGCAGCAGGCAAGGTGGCTGCCTCCGGCCTGCGGGCCGGGCTGGCGGATAGGCTGCCGCTCTTCGCCCGGTAGGCTGGAATGCATGACTTCTGAGCAAGAACCGGCCCGCGACAACCGGCAGGCTGATCCGGAACGCCGGGACGTCACCGTCCGCCGGGCGCCGAAATTCGTGCCCTTCGTCCTCATCTGGGCGCTGTTGGGCGTCATTGCTGCCGCCATCTCTGCGTATACCGGCCCGGAGAACCCCGATTTCACCCGCGGCACCATTTTCGCCTTCCTGGCCGTGCTCTTCGCGTTGGCCGGTGTGCTGATCGGTTCGCTGCTGTTCCTGGTCATCGACCGGGTCAGCGTCAAGCGTGCCAAGCCGGCTACGGCCGTTGCCGAGCCGGGGCAGGAAGACGTGGTTGACTCCGCGGCAACTGACGGTCAACTTTTGCTACCCGGCCAGCCCGAGCCCGACGACGCGCAGGCCAACGGCTCTGCCGGCGCCGAGACGGACACCGCCATGAGTACGCCGCAAGTTTCTGCCGACTCCACTGGCCAGGACGAAAGCTCCACTGCCGGCAGCGCTGCCGTCGGCGGCGAACCGGACGGCGAATCCGAAGGCGAACGCCGGACGTAACCTGCCGGCCGACGGCCGTAATTCCCATCACCTCGGTGATGCTGCCCGCCGGTCACATGAGAGAATAAGCGGGTGGCACGCGGTGACGGAAAACTCTCCCATGATCTTCTCCCCGGCGAAAAGGGACCCCAGGACGCCTGTGGCGTTTTCGGCGTCTGGGCCCCCGGTGAAGAAGTAGCAAAAATGACCTACTACGGCCTGTACGCCTTGCAGCACCGCGGACAGGAGTCCGCCGGTATTGCGACCAGCGACGGCAAACGCATCAACGTCTACAAGGACATGGGCCTGGTGTCCCAGGTCTTCGACGAAACCACGCTTAACACGCTGACCGGGCACATCGCCGTCGGCCACTGCCGCTACTCCACGACTGGCGGCTCCACCTGGGCCAACGCACAGCCCACCCTCGGCGCTACAGCCACCGGCACGGTGGCGCTGGCGCACAACGGCAACCTGACCAACTCCGCGGAGCTGTACGAGAAGGTGCTGGAGAAATTCGGCAAGCCCGACCGCGGCGAAATGGCCCAGGGCAATACCACTGACACCGCACTGGTCACCGCGCTGATGGCCGGCCAGGAAGGCCAGTCGCTCGAAGAGCGCACGATGGAACTGCTGCCCAAGCTGCGCGGCGCGTTCTGCTTCACCTTCATGGATGAAGGCACCCTGTACGCTGCGCGCGACCCAGCCGGAGTCCGTCCGCTGGTCCTCGGCCGGCTGGAACGCGGCTGGGTGGTGGCCTCGGAGACCGCGGCGCTGGACATCGTCGGCGCTTCCTTCGTGCGCGAAGTTGAGCCGGGCGAATTCATCGCGATCGACGAGAACGGACTGCGTTCCCAGCGTTTCGCCGAGAAAAAGGCCGCCGGCTGCGTCTTCGAGTACGTCTACCTGGCCCGCCCGGACACCTCCATCAACGGCCGCAGCATCCACGCTGCCCGGGTGGAGATGGGCCGCAAGCTGGCCAAGGAACATCCGGTCGAGGCCGACCTTGTGATCCCCACGCCGGAGTCCGGCACACCGGCAGCCATAGGCTACGCCGAAGCCTCCGGCATCCCCTACGGCCAGGGGCTGGTCAAGAATGCCTACGTGGGCCGGACCTTCATCCAGCCCAGCCAGACCATCCGCCAACTGGGCATCCGACTGAAGCTGAACCCGCTGAAGTCCGTCGTGCAGGGCAAACGGCTGGTGGTGATCGACGATTCGATCGTCCGCGGCAACACCCAGCGGGCCCTGGTCCGGATGCTGCGTGAGGCCGGTGCGGCCGAGGTGCACGTGCGGATCTCGTCGCCGCCCATCAAGTGGCCCTGCTTCTACGGCATTGACTTCGCCAGCCGGGCCGAGCTGATCGCCAATGGAATCGGCGTCGAAGACGTCCGGGCATCCCTGGGAGCCGACAGCCTCGGCTACATTTCCGAAGACGGCATGATCGAAGCCACGGAACAGCCGCGCGAGCGGTTGTGCACCGCCTGCTTTACCGGCGAGTATCCGATCGAACTGCCGTCCGCGGACCGCTTGGGCAAGAATCTGCTCGAGCGCGGCGACGAACCGGAGCACGGCTCCTGCGACCCAGGGCCGGACTCGGACCTGGAGAACCTCCTGACCGCCGAAGACAAGAAAGAGCGAGTATGACCTCCCCCGAACAGGGCCAGATCACCTATGCCAGCGCCGGCGTCGACGTCGAAGCCGGCGACCGGGCGGTCGAGCTGATGAAGGGTGCCATCAAGGCCACTCACAACTCCAACGTGATCGGCGGGGTCGGCGGTTTCGCCGGACTGTACGACGTCTCGGCACTGCTGAAGTACCGCAAGCCGCTGCTCGCCACCTCCACCGACGGCGTGGGCACCAAGGTGGCCATCGCCCAGGCCATGGATATCCATGACACCATCGGCTTCGACCTGGTCGGCATGGTCGTCGACGACATCGTGGTGGTGGGCGCCGAGCCCCTGTTTATGACCGACTACATCGCCTGCGGCAAGGTGGTCCCCGAGCGCATCGCGGACATTGTGCGCGGCATCGCGGCCGCCTGCGAGGTGGCCGGCACCGCACTGGTGGGTGGCGAGACGGCCGAACATCCCGGCCTGCTGGGCGAGCACGAATACGATGTTGCCGGAGCTGCCACCGGGCTGGTGGAGGCCGATGCGCTGCTCGGTCCGGAGCGGGTCAAGGACGGCGACGTCGTGATCGGCATGGCGTCCTCCGGCATCCACTCCAACGGATACTCGCTGGTCCGACGCGTGATCAATCACGCCGGCTGGGCGCTGGACCGGCAGGTGACCGAGTTCGGCCGGACGCTCGGCGAGGAACTGCTGGAGCCCACCCGCGTCTACGCGGCAGATTGCCTGGACCTGGCCCGCTTTGAAGCGGCCGGGGTGCACGGCTTCAGCCACGTCACCGGCGGCGGTCTGGCCGCCAACCTCGCACGCGTGCTGCCGCAAGGACTGATGGCCACGGTGGACCGCTCCACGTGGGAGCTGCCGGCCATCTTCAAGCTCATCGCCGAACTGGGCAACGTGCCGCAGGCCGATCTGGAGCGGACGCTCAACCTCGGCGTCGGCATGGTCGCCATCGTGGACGCCGCCGGGGCGGATGCCGCCCTGCAGCGGCTGAACGAGCGCGGCATGCCGGCTTGGGTCATGGGGCAGGTTGCTCCCATCGACGCTTCGCTGGGCGGCGTCGACTTTGTCCAGGGCGCCAAGGGCGTCGACGGCGGCGCCGTCCATCTGGTCAATTCATACGCCTGAGCCGTCCCGGACGCTGCCGTTCCGACGCTGGACCGCCCCTGCACCGCATCCGGTGCAGGGGCGGTTTTGCTTTGCCGGACATGTCCAGGGCCCACCCGCGGTGGGACACTGGGCGTATGGGTGCGTACGTGGTCGTGGTGTTCGTCAAGCCGGTGCGCCCCGGGCACACGTTCCCGCGGAGCGACTGGCCGCTGCACATCACGCTGGCGCGCTTCGACAGCAAGGAGCCGCCCGACGGCGTAGGCGAGCGGATCGGCGGCGCATTCGCCGGCCTGCTGGAGTTTGACGTACGCGCCGGGGCGGACGACTTCTTCGGCAGAAACCATTCCGTGCCGGTCTCGCTGGTGGAACCGCATCCGCAACTGCAGCTGCTGCACGACCGCCTGCTCGACGCACTCGGAACGGAGATCCACCTGCTCAGCCCGCAGCACACCCGCCAGAACTTCCGCCCGCACATCAGCCACCAAGCAGAAGGACGGCTGCAGCCGGGCGATGTGATCCGGGTGGAGCAGGCAGCTTTGGTGGACATGCGGCCCGACGGGGATGCAAAGCACCGACGGGTCCTCGCCGTCTGGAACTAGGCGGGAAGTCCGGCCGAAAGCGTTCGACAGGGAGGTAGCGACCGCGGCCGGCTAACCGACGTTGCGGCTGCCTTCGTCCTCGTCATCGTCGTACTGATCCGCGTACTTGTCCTCATAACCCGAGTAATCCGGCTCAGGCGGATTATCGGAGAATGCGTCGGAGGTATGGCGTTTCGCAGCGCCGAGTTCGCGCTGGAGAGCAGTGAGGTCAGTGGCCGGGCTGAAATACTTCATGTCCCGGGCCTGCCTGGTTGCTTTTGCCTTCTGACGGCCGCGCCCCATGGCGTGACCCCCTTTGTACGTCGATCCGGAGGTGGTCGCACGGCTAGCGCACGAGGCTCCGGAATAATTGATCAATTCTGTCGTACCTCTAGGGTACATGGTTTTCCACACTGCTCGTGGCAGGGCGGCCAGTCGCTGCGAGGCGACTCCCCACGTCCGGAAACGGCAAAATCGTGCGGCGCAACGGGATTGTTGGCTAAAGTCATCGTGGACCAGTTCTCCTTTCTCCCGGAGGACAACACGCACGGAAGGCAAGTTTCCCCATGAGCGAACAGGACAAGCGGCCTGACGACCGCGGGAGGCCTCCGCAGGAGGGCCCGGAGAACCTCGACGCGGAGAACCTCCACGTGCCTGAACCCGATCTCCATGTCAGCGCCGACGACGTCGAACTGGCTGAGCCGACCCTGGGCCCTGCGCGGATCAGTGACGACACCGCGGCCGAGGCCGATCTGGCGGTCGCTGCCGCCGAAGCCCAGGCGGTGGAGGAGGAAGCCGAAGCTGCCGGGCGGTTAATCGGTGGCCCCCGTGACGACGGTGCCATCAAGGCCAGCGGCACCGCGCCGGCCGGAGCAGCGGCGGGCGATCAGGACCTGGGGGAAAGCGCAGAGGCGTTCCCGGCTGCGCACGCACCGGAAGCCACCGCGGCTTCACCCGCCGTCCCGCCCACGTCGCCGGCCGTCCCGCCCACGTCGCCCGCGGTCCCGCCCACGTCACCGGCGGCCCCGCCGATGCCGCCCGCGGACTGGGACTCCGCGCCGGCAAGCGCCGACGGTTCCGCGCCGGAAAAGAAATGGTATTCGACCCCCGCCGGAACCACGCCCCCGAACAGCACCGGCGACGACACCGCCGCCGCCGAGGATTCCGCCGCTGGGTCGGGTCGGAACATCGACTGGAAGCCGCTGGTCATCATCGGCGCGGTGGTCGTTGTAGCCATCGTGATTATCGCCATCATCGTGTCCAGCCTGACCAGTAGCTCGCCGGCCGGCGGGGCCGCGAGCCCCTCGTCGTCGCAGAGTCCGGCGGAGACGGCGAACGCCGACGGAGTGGTCGCCGAGGACGTCTCGCCGTTCGACTTCCAGCAGGGCCAGTGCTTCACCGACTTCGAGGCGGTGATGCGCGACGCCACCGTGGTCACCTGCGACACCCCGCACACGGCCCAGCTGGTCGGAACGTTCTCCTACGGCGCCGATGAAAAGTTCCCGGGTGCCGACGAACTGAACATCAAGGCGCAGGCGGTCTGCACCGCCGTCGTCCTCAACGACGCCGTGGCAGAGGCCCCCGAGCTCAAGGACTCCTACGGGATGCCGTCCGAGGAAACCTGGGCCCGGGGCGACCGCAGGATCGATTGCTTCAAGATCGCCGCCGAAGGCGAAGAGATCACCGGCACTCTGGTCGGCCCGTAACGCCGCCGACTCACAAAAGTCCGGCGACCACCGCTGATGCGGCGTCGCCGGACTTTTCCGTCCCAGGAACGGTCCTGCCTTAGACGTTCCGGACCGCACCCACTTTTGCCAGCACGGTGAGGCCGCCGGCACCGCCCTCTCCGCCGATCTCCGGTGCATCCACCAGCACGGTGTCGCCGTCGCTGATCTCGCCGGCCAGCAGGCCGCGGGCCAGTTTGTCGCCGATCTCGCGTTGCACCAGCCGGCGCAGCGGCCGGGCACCGAAGGCCGGATCGAAGCCGGTCAGGGCCAGCCATTCCCGGGCCGCGTCCGTCACCTCCAGGGTGAGCCGGCGGTCGGCCAGCCGGGCGGCGAGCGAGGCCACCTGCAGGTCCACGATCCGGGACAGCTCTTCGATGCTCAGCGGGTCGAAGATGATCACGTCATCCAGCCGGTTGAGGAACTCGGGCTTGAAGCTTGCATGCACCACGCTGAGGACGGCTTCGCGCTTCTTCTCCTGGTCCAGTGACTGGTCCACCAAGAACTGCGAGCCCAGGTTGGAGGTCAGCACCAGAATCACGTTGCGGAAGTCCACGGTGCGGCCCTGACCGTCGGTGAGGCGTCCGTCGTCGAGCACCTGCAGCAGGATGTCGAAGGCCTCGGGATGGGCCTTCTCCACCTCGTCCAGCAGCACCACCGAGTAGGGGCGACGGCGCACGGCCTCGGTGAGCTGGCCGCCCTCTTCGTAGCCCACGTACCCGGGAGGGGCGCCGACAAGGCGGGACACGGAATGCTTCTCCGAATACTCGCTCATGTCGATCCGGACCATGGCACGTTCGTCGTCGAACAGGAAGTCCGCCAGTGCCTTGGCCAGCTCCGTCTTGCCGACGCCGGTGGGCCCCAGGAAGAGGAACGAGCCGGTGGGCCTGTCGGGGTCGCTGATCCCCGCCCGGGCCCGCCGTACCGCGTCCGAGACCGAGGCGACCGCCTTGGACTGGCCGATCAGCCGGGAGCCGATGTGCTCCTCCATCTGCAGCAGCTTCTGGCTTTCTCCCTGCAGCATGCGGCCGGCGGGGATGCCGGTCCACGCGGAGATGACCTCGGCAATGTCGTCGGCGGTCACCTCCTCGGAGACCATCTGGTCCCGGCCGGCGCCGCCCTGTTCCTCGGCCGCCTGCGCCTGGGCCAG